>JBOHRY010000246.1:0-6213 GCA_050732955.1 Gemmatimonadales bacterium
GCCATACCGAGCGCGAGCAGTACGACATTGCCGCGGCAGCATTTCCGCCGGAGTACGCCAAGCTCAAGCCGATCCTGGTGACCGAATTGCCGGCCCTGGACAAGGAACTCGAAAAGATCGGCGCGCCTGCAACGCCGGGACGGCTTCCCGACATCCGGCCCTGATGGGCCGATGAACGAATGCACCCGGGCGGTCGTGCTGGCGGCTGGCGCGGGGACTCGCATGCGCCGGGACGTCGGCGGGCCGGGATTGAACGAGGAGCAGCGCAGTGCCGCGGCCGGCGGCCTCAAGGGGATGATTCCGGATGCGCGAGGGCGTCCTTTCCTCGATCACGTGCTGTCGGCCCTTGCCGACGGCGGCGTGGTCGAGGTGTGCCTCGTGGTTGGGAGTCACGACGGCCCCATTCGCGATCACTTCGAGCTCCGGCCGCCACGTCGCACGTCGCTGGCGTTCGCGGTGCAGCCGACCCCTCGTGGCACGGCGGATGCCGTGCTCCATGCGCGCGACTGGATCGGTGCTCGCGACGTTCTGGTGCTCAACGCCGACAATCTCTATCCGCCCGCGGCCATCGGCGCCTTGGTGCAGCTCGGCGCAGCGGGCCTCGTTGCCTTCGACCGGGAGACGCTGATCCGCGAAAGCAATTTCGACGCGGCGCGAATCCGCGCCTTCGCCACCCTGGAGCTTCGAGCCGACGACACCCTCGCCGCGATTGTCGAAAAACCCGCCACTGACGACGCGTCAATTTCAGCGTCGCCCTGGATCAGCATGAATCTCTGGCGGTGCGATGCGGCATTGCTTGACGCATGTCGTGACGTCACTCCATCACCGCGCGGCGAACTCGAACTCCCACTCGCGGTCGGCCTCGCCATCCAGCGGGGTGACCGCCTCCAGGCGGTTCGGCTGGCGGCGGGCGTGCTCGACCTCTCGAGCCGCAGCGACATCGTCGATGTCGCCAGGCGACTGGGAGATCGCGACATTCTGCCGTGACATCGTGGACCGATCGCGTGGGCGCCATCGGCCTGGTCGGGGACGCAGCCGGGCAGGCAGCGCAAACGTTCGCCGCGCTGGCCGAGCGCGCGTCGACTGTGTTCGACGAGGCTACTCCCTCGCTGGCGTGGTGGATCCCCGGCCGGCTCGAGGTACTTGGCAAGCATACCGACTATGGTGGCGGCCGGTCGTTGCTCTGTGCGGTCGAACGCGGCTTCCACGTGCTGGCCTCCGCGCGCGACGACCGCGTCGTCCACCTGGTGGACGGATCCACGGGTGCGTCACTGACTCTCCCGCTGCAAGCCGACGCCGAGCCGAAACCGGGCCATTGGAGCGACTATCCGATCACCGTGATCCGCCGCGTCGCACGCGATTTCCCCAGTGCGAATGTCGGCATGAACATCATGCTGCGATCAACATTGCCGTCGGCGTCGGGGCTCTCATCGTCGAGCGCGCTGGTGATCGCATGCTTCCTGCCGCTGGCCCGCTTCAACCAGCTCGACACCACCGCAACCTGGCAATCTGAGATCGGCGATCCCGACGCGCTGGCCGGCTACCTCGGCGCCATGGAAAACGGCCGCCGCTTCGGACAGTTCGACAGCGACCGCGGGGTCGGCACCCAGGGGGGCAGCGAGGATCAGACAGCCATCATTCGCGCCGTTCGAGGGCATCTCCTGCAGTATCACTTCATGCCGGTGACCCGCGAGCGGGTGGTCGCGCTTCCCACCGGTTGGCGCTTTGCCATCGCGATGTCCGGAGTTCATGCAGCCAAGGGCGCGGCGGTGCAGGCCCGGTACAACGCGCTCGCCGATCAGGTTGCCAGGCTCCTCGCCACCTGGGACGCGACCTCCGGTCGCGCTGATCCGTCACTGTTTCAGGCATTGGCAAGTACGCCCGATGCCGGGGATCGCCTGGCCCAAGCGGTCGCCGCGAGTGGCCGCCCCGATACTGCTGCGCTCCGTGCCCGCCTCACCCAGTTCCGCACGGAGACCGAATCAATCATTCCAACGGTTGCTACTCGACTGGCAGCGGGCGATGTCGCGGGACTCCGTGAACCCGTTGCCCTTTCACAATCGCTCGCCGAGTCGACACTTGGCAATCAGATTCCGGAAACGAGTTTCCTCGCCCGCCGCGCACCCGAGATCGGGGCGGCGGCGGCGTCCGCGTTCGGCGCCGGATTCGGCGGGAGCGTCTGGGCGCTGGTTCGCGAGACGGAGATGGCAGGCTTCCTGTCACGCTGGCGATCCGAGTATCTGGATCGATTTCCCGGTCGGCGGCATCGCGCCGAGTTCTTCTCGTCGGGCGCTGGACCCGCGGCGACGGAACTCTGACCGGTACGACCGGGTTACGGTTCTGGAACGACGCTGAATGTGACCCCGGGCTGCCGCATCCGCGAACCGGAACTCGCGGGACCGGTGAATGTCCCGTCGGCAAATGCGTACATGACGGCGGCCAGCGTGGTGGTGGTCGACGGTATCCGGCTGGTGACAACGGTCCCGGCGCGGGCCGCGGAGCCATACGATGCCAGTTCGGTCAGGCCGTTGTAGCGGAGATACCCAGGCGGAACCCGTCTGGGTTCGAATCGTCGGTCCACGTGAAGTCGAGTGGGGTGCCGAGATGAACGGTGGTGCCGCCGGCTCCGGATACCAGAATGCCGGTGTCGATCGCCGGCTGGTTGCCTGGGTCCACCCGGCCGCAGTCCGCGGTCAGGACGGCCAGCAGAAACACGAGAGCTTTCCCGGTCGTAACGCGGTGCAGCATGGTAACTTGAAATCTATCGGCCGAGCGCCGAAAGCAGTGGCATCTCCGGTACGCCGATCTCCCTTGACTCTCCGGTCGGGTGGGCTATGCTGACAATTCTCCCAATGCAGGACGGTGGATGACCCAGCCGACCCGGTCGTGCCCGACTTGTCATACGCCCCTCCCGGGGATGGCGTCGTTCTGTTACGTCTGCGGCACAGCCACACCGGCCGGTCTCAATCGCGAAACTGGTGAAGCGATCACCACCACGATCTCGTCCGGCATTGGCCCCGCCGACCTGATCCGCAAGTTGCAGCGCGCCCTGGGGCCCGGCTATGAACTGCGCGACCGGATCGGCGCCGGCGGGTTCGCCGAAGTGTTCCACGCCCGCGATCTGCGACTCAAGCGCGACATCGCCGTCAAGGTATTGCGACCCGATCTCGGCTTGTCCCCCGATCTGCTGCAGCGGTTCCGGCGCGAAGCGGAGACGATCGCCACCCTTCGCAATCCGCACATCGTCCCGGTCTACGACATCGGCGAAGCCGAAGGCCTCGCCTTCATCATCATGCCGCTGATCACCGGCGAGAGCTTGCGCGCCGTGCTCGACCGGGACGGCGCGATGCCGCCGCTCGAGGTCCGCCGCGTTCTCCGTGAAGCCGCGCAGGGACTGGCCGCTGCCCACGACGCCGGCGTGGTGCATCGCGACGTCAAGCCCGAGAACATCATGCTCGAGGGCCGCGATCGTCGTGTTCTGGTGATGGACTTCGGCATCGCGAAGGCCGTCGGCGCGGTCGCGGACGACGGTGACCCGGCGCAAGCGCTGACCACTACCGGCATCATCATCGGTACGCCGCAGTACATGAGCCCGGAACAGGCATGCGGCGACAAGAGCATCGATGCACGGACCGACCAGTACTCGCTGGCCGTCGTCGGCTATCGGATGCTGGCGGGCAAGCTGCCGTTCGAAGGTGAATCCACGCGTGCCATGCTCTACCAGCAGCTGGTCGCCGAACCGCCGCCGATTGCCGCGACCGTGGCCGGCGTGCCGAACGGCCTCGCCAGCGCGATCCAGCGCGCGATGGCCAAGGAGCCGTCCGAACGATTCGCCAACATGACCGAGTTTGCCGCGGCGCTGGAAAGCGAGGGCATCACCGGCAAGGCAGAAGCGTTGGTCAAGCCGGTCCCGAAGCGGCGCAGCAGCGCGATGATGGCCGGTGTCGCTGCCGGGGTGGTCTTGCTCGCCGGAGTGGCCTGGTTCGCTACCCGCGGAAGTCCAGCGACTCCGGCGCCGCCTCCACCGCCACCACCGCCGCCCACGGCACCGAGTTCGGTGACCCAACCGGTTGCGCCGCCGCCTGCGGCGGCCGTGCCGCCGCCGCCAGTGGTGACGCACGGAGCAACGAGCAAGCCGCCGTCCACCAAGACGGCAAACTCAGCCGGCGGTTCCGCCAAGCCCGGGTCGGGCAAGCCCGGCGCTTCGACGGCGCTGGCACCGCCACCTCCGCCGGCCGCTCCGGCGGCGATGACAGGGAGCTGCGCCAAACTCGCCGCGTCGGCCAGCTGGGCTGCCGCGGCACCCGCGTGCGCCAGGGAAGCCGACGCCGGCAACGCAGTCGCGCAGCGGATTCTGGGGACGATGTATGACAAGGGAACCGGTGTCGCCGAGAGTCCTGCCGACGCGGTGACGTGGTATCGCAAGGCATCGTCGTCGGACATGGAATCGAAGTTCCTGCTCTCGCACATGCTCGAGGTAGGCCGCGGGACGACGCGCAACGACGCCGAGTCCGCCGTGCTGCTGCGAGAGGCCGCAGCCGGCGGATGGTTGCGCGCGCAGCAGATGCTGGCCTATCGCCTGGAGACCGGGACCGGTATCAAGAAGGACGAAACCGAAGCGGCGGTCTGGTATAGTCGCGCCGCGGAGCGCGGCGACGCCGTCTCCCAGCTCGGATTGGCGAATCTCCTCGCCAAGGGACACGGCGTGGAGAAGAACGAAACCGAGGCGCTCGTCTGGTACCGCAAATCCGCCGACCAGGGATCCGCAGAAGCGGCGTGGCAACTCGCGCAGGCCTACTTCAAGGGACACGGCACGGCAAAGAACGATTCGGCCGGCATGCCGTGGCTGCGGAAGGCGGCAGCGGGCAATCAGCCGGATGCGGTGAAGGAGCTCAAGAAGCGCGGTGGGTGATCAACGTCGGCGAATCGAAATGCTTCGGGACAAGATCCCCGAATACGAATCGGGACGGCGGGATTTGAACCCGCGACCCCTGCACCCCCATTGCAGTGCGCTACCGGACTGCGCTACGTCCCGTCACAGCTGACTACCGGCGCCGCAATCATAGTCGAATCGAAGAGGCCGAGTAAGGGGAACGCGGCGTGACGCTGGTCGCGGCGCTCGAAACGTTGATCGATCCCGGCCCCGAACACGGGCCGGTGATCGTCCTGCTGCACGGTCGCGGGAGCGATGAACATGATCTCTTCCCGCTGGGTCGCATGCTTCACCCTGACTTCACCACCGTGTCGGTGCGCGCGCCATTTCCCGCGGCGCCGTGGGGGTACGGGCCGGGATACGCCTGGTATCGTTTTCTCGGCGGCACGACGCCCGACGCGGACACCTTTCTCCGTGGACAGGACGCGCTCGCCGCGATGCTCGATGCCCTTCCCTCGCAGCTCGGTCGCCGCGATCCGCCGATTGTGCTGGGCGGGTTTTCCCAAGGCGGCACTTCGTCGCTGGCGTACCTGATGCGACATCCGGGAAGAGCCAAGATGGTGCTGGTGTTCTCCGGATTCCTGGCGGATCATCCATCGGTCGAGGTCACGCCCGAACGCGTGGGCGTCACGCCGATCTTCTGGGGTCACGGTACGGCGGATCCAGCCGTCCCATATGCCGTGGCGGAAGCCGGCTGGCAAGAGCTCACGGCGGCGGGAGCGAGACTCGGCGCGCGCACCTATCCGGGAATGGGTCACACCATCAGCGACGCGGAACTCGCCGATGCGAAACGCTGGCTCGCGGAACACCTCAGGGACAAATGACCAACGCGGCGCCCGTGAATCGGACGCCGCGCAGATTTCCTGAGTGCCTCTGGGCGCTGGCCTCTGTGCCGCAGTCAAGAGCCACTGGTCAGATTTGAACTGACGACCGCTCGATTACGAATCGAGTGCTCTACCCCTGAGCTACAGTGGCGGGACTGCAAAGGGGCGACTCGCTGGTCGCCCCCTGTCATGCCCTGGCGCGGATTCGAACCGCGACGCCTTTCGGCACTACCCCCTCAAGATAGCGTGTCTACCAGTTTCACCACCAGGGCGCGAGGGGCAATTCTAGCCGCCAGCCGGCCAGGACTCAAGCCAAAAAGAATGCCCCGACCGGCCAGGGCGGCCGGACCGGGGCACCGGGGGACTGGCGTCCTCCGGGAGCTACTTGAACGTGATCCCCACCCCGAAGGTGATGACCCGTTCGCGATAGTCGTTGCTGGTGCCGGCGTTGTCGTA
>JBOHRY010000247.1:0-7048 GCA_050732955.1 Gemmatimonadales bacterium
TCGTGCGACAGGGTGCGCTGCTCGCCGGAATCGGCACCGTCATCGGACTCGCGGGCGCCTTCGCGCTGACCCGGCTGTTGCGCACCCTGCTCTTCGACGTGGCGCCGAGCGATCCGCTGACGTATGCGGGCATCGTGGTGCTGATCGCGGGCGCGGCACTCTTCGCCAGCTGGTTCCCTGCGCGTCAGGCGGGACGAGTCGACCCCACGGAAGCTCTCCGGCGCGGATAGCCAAGAACAGAGAGAAGGGAGAATGGCAAAGAGAGAAGTGGGAGAGAAGGAAGAGAAGAGAGAAGTGGGTTAGCGCTTAGGTTTGTGGATCCCAACCGCTGAGCCTCTCATGTTCAACCTCTCCGTACCGTGGTGGGAGTTGGTGGTCCGCTCCGCGGTCGTCTACGCCTTCCTCATCGTGCTGCTGCGCATCACCGGGAAGCGGCAGGTCGGGCAACTGGCACCGTTCGACCTGGTGCTCCTGCTGGTGCTCTCGAATGCCGTACAGAACTCGATGAATGCCGGCGACAACTCGCTGATCGGCGGCCTGATCGCGGCGGTCTCGCTGATCGCGCTGAACTACATCGTGGCGTTCATGACGTACCGCAGCAAGCGGATCGAGGCGCTGATCGAGGGACGGCCCCAGCTGCTGATCCACAACGGGCAATTGATCACATCGGCGCTGCACGAAGCCCGGATGACCCACCACGAACTCAACGCGGCGCTGCGACAGGCGGGGTGCACCGCGGTGGACGAGGTGCACTACGCGGTGCTCGAGAACAACGGCAGCGTGAGTGTGGTCCCGCGCAAGCAGTTCGAAGTGGCCGGCCGGGAATCGGATGGATCAGTGTGATCGCTGCAGCACGTCCTGATAGGTCTGGACCTGGCCCGAGTCCACAGCGCGAAGGAGCAGGGACAGCGATTGCAGCAGCGAGGAACGCATCCCCCCTCCGTAGCCGAAGCCGCGGCCTCCGCCCGCGCCGCCATAGCGGCCCGATCGAATGATGGTGCTGGTGGAATCGATCGGCAGGGTGCCAAGGTTCCTGGCGAACGCCCCCCACTTGCCGTCCTGAAAGAGGTACTGCTCGACATTCGAGGTGTAGAAAACGGTGACGACGGCACCGTGGTCCCGCACATACTTGCCGGCGGAAACAATCGCCTGCGGTCCGGCAAAATCACCGGTCAACGGAACGATCAGATTGCGCGACTCGATGTCGCGCAGCGCGTCGTAGTTCGCTTCGGTGGCGAGATAGCCGCGATGCACGCCGGCGCTGTCGCGCTGCACCATCAGGTCGGCGTAGGTCGGCATGCCGCGACCGAATCCGCTGCCGCCGCTGAAGTTGTAACTCAGTGCGGCACCGGCCTGGTAGAACGCGTCGAGATTGTGTTCCAGCAGCTGCTGCTCGTCGGCGCTCAACGCGAAGCCGTGCCGCTGCATCAACTGGTCCTTGACGGCGGCGAGTGTGCGGTAGAAGAGAACGCTGTCGGGGGCGACGGCGGAATATTGCGCGAACAGCGAGTCGACGCTGGTGGCGCTGTCGAGGCCGGCGGGCCGCGGCCGCGAGAAGAGGAGCGAGAGAAAATCGGCGCGCGTACCGGATAGCTCGATCAAGGCCTTGTACAGCAGGTGCTGCACCGCGTTCTGATGCCGGATGTCCACGATGAATGCCAACCGCGGCCGCATGGCCACGATGTAGCTGAAGTTCTGCTCCGGGCCAACACCGAAGTAGACACCGCCCGGCCGCACCGTCCGCAGCAGCTCCGGAATCACCATCTGAAATCCGGTTTCGTTCGACAGCAGATTCTCCGAACGAAAGTATCCGTTGGGTTCCGAGTAGGCGGTGAGCAGATGCCAGAATTCCCCATCGGAGAGGCGCTCGGGCAGGCCCTGTGCTCCAAGGCGCGCAGCGAGTGATACCGCGACGAGCAGAGTCGCAAGGAAGCGACGACGGCTGTTGCCGCCGCGAACAACCAGTTGCATCGCCAAACTCCTGTACTGGGCGAGATCGGTCCGAAGAATACCAGCATCCGCCCGCGACGGTTTCAACGCCGGAGCCGTCGCGTCAGATCGCCAGAAATCAGCCGCGTTCCAGTTCCGCGCGATTCCAGCGGCCCAGGTCGGCGGCGGCCTCATAGGTCGACTGCAGGAAGGCGAGCAGCAGCTCGTCGGGATCCGCGGCAGCACGCACCGCGTCATACGGCAGGATGAATTCGCCCAGCGCGCGATGATAGAACGCCTGCGAAGGCCGGATCGCATGGTCGGCGTATCCTGTCGGTGCCGGATAGCTATAGGAATAGAACGCCGGCTCGGCCTGGGCCCCACCGCCGGGCCAGAATCCGGCGCTGCAACACTCCTGCGAATACGCCTCCACCATCACATAATCCGGGCAATTCGGCGCGCCACCTGGATGCCGCGGCGCCGGACGACCGGAAAAACGAGTGGCGGCCAGGTCGAAGCTTCCCCAGAAGAAATGCACGGGGCTGGCTTTGCCGAGAAAGCGACCGCGGAAGCGTTTCAAGACCCGATCGGCCTGCACCATGACCCGCCAGCAACGATTGGCGGCCTCCGCGTCGTATGACGCGTGCTCGTGATCTCCGGCAAACGGAATGGCGATCGGCACCTCGACCGGGACCGGATGGATCGCGACATCGATGGCGAGGCTCCGGAGGAGTTCGAGATATCCAGCGTAGAAATCGGCGACCGATCGCGGCTCGAGCCGCATCGCCCCCGTCCGATCATCGCTGGTTCGCGCCACGAGCTGGTGGTCGAGAAAATCGAATTCCACGGCAACGGTTCGCCTGCCGATCGGCATCGCCGACGTCGTGAGTCCTCGCGGAGTGACGTACAAGGCGACTTGCCACCAGTGATTCTCGGGCGGCGCCAAGGCGAGGCGGGTCTTTCCGACGATCTGCGCCCACATGTGCAGCGTGGCGTAGGTATCGCGCCAGCCGTCAAGTGGTAGCGGGGGCCACGCGTCGAGTGCACCGGTTCCGCGAGCGGCGCGATTCCTCTCGATCACGAGGATGGCACCGGCGCGGGCTCGAAGGTGATGTTATCCACGAAACAGAAGCCCCAGTCCTCGCCCGGCTCGAAGCTGCGCATGATGGGATGCCGGGTCTGGTGAAAGTGTTTCGTCGCGTGAGTGCCGGGAGAGCTGTCGCAGCAGCCCACGTGCCCGCATTCGAGGCAGAGACGCAGGTGCACCCACCAGCCGTTCATCTTGAGGCACTCTTCGCAGCCCTTGGGCGTGCGCGGTTGGACGGCATGAACGTGGTCGAGATGACTGCAGGTGGTGGTCATGGTCGATCCTTTGCTGGCGCGCGACGCGATGTGAATGACGATGGCCGGTCGAGTCGCCCAAGGGAAGGGCGGCCCGGGAACCCGGCGGAAACCCGGCATGGTTGTTCAGGACAGGGACCGTGTGGCTGGTGCGCACACGGGTCGTCATCGCAAAGGAAACGGAGGGGTCTTATGCGCCCATTACACAGATATGCGGGTCTTGCCGTGGTCGCGCTGTTGGGCGCGGCCGCAACGGCCCGTGCCCAGGACAGCACCGACGCCGACCGGCATCAGTCGGCACTGGTGCTCGATCACACGTTCAATGCACCGGTGGGTGAGCCGGTGCGGGTCTTCCTCGCCAAGGACGTGACCTATCACGCCGAGACACAGGGCACCGGCATCCAGCTGCAGCTCAAGCCGCTGCTGGGCAGCACGCCGTTGCCGCTGCTCGAACCGTTGCTGCCCGGAGAGAGCGCCGGCGGCGAAGCGGTCTACATCGTCAAGCCGCGCGCGGACGCGGTCTATGTCTTTACCACGATCGGCGGCGACCCGATGAAGCCGGTCAACCTCCGCGTGTATGCCATGAAGGCGAAGGAGTCGAAAAAGCCCTGATGGGCTGACTTGCCCGGAGTTCACGGCGGCTCCAACTTGCGGGTTCACGTGCATCCAGGACGACCCGCTGATGGCACATGCGCCGTTGCCACTGGCGCCCCGTCGGTTCGCCGAGACGGGGCGCACCGACCGGTGGTGGCTTCAACCCCTGATTGTCTTCCTGGTTTTCACCGCGTTCATCGCCTATTCGACGTGGGCGGCGCTTCAGGGAAATCACTACACCTACGGCTCCTATCTCTCGCCGTTCTATTCGCCGGAGCTCTTCGGTAACTCGCCCAACGCCTGGTTCGGGCCGCGGCCAGGCTGGTGGCCGTCGTGGCTGGTGTTTTCGCCCGCCATCCTGATCCTCTGGGCGCCGGGCGGTTTCCGCTTCACCTGTTACTACTACCGCGGCGCCTATTACAAGGCGTTCTGGGCCGACCCGCTGGCGTGCACGGTGGGCGAGCCGCGCACAACGTACGTCGGCGAGCGCCGTTTTCCGCTCATCCTGCAGAACGTGCATCGCTACTTCATGTACCTGGCATTGATCTTCCTGGTGATCCTCTGGCACGACGTGTGGAACGCGCTCTGGTTCACCGACGCCGCCGGGGACCGGAGCTTCGGCATCGGCATTGGAACACTGGTACTTGCGGCGAATGTCACGCTGTTGAGCGGGTATACGCTGGGTTGTCACTCGCTGCGCCATCTGGTGGGTGGAGTGCTGGACCGGGTCTCGGAGCGGCCGGTACGACGCGCCATGTATCAGTGCAGCAGCTGCCTCAACCGGGGACACATGCGGTGGGCGTGGTGCTCGCTGGTGATGGTGGCGTTTGCCGACTTGTACGTGCGGCTCTGTTCGATGGGAATCTGGCACGATTGGCGGATCTTCTAGGGTGCGAGCGGGTCAGGCGGCCTTTCTGACCGCGCCGTAGAAGCCGTCGTTGTCCCCGCTGAATACGGGTGACCTACTGCTTCGCTGCCTTCCCGAGCATGCCGGTTCGAGAAATCGCTTGATATCGGTCGGCGGATAAGCTGCAGCGCCGAAGGCGACCGGCAACTTCATACGCTTGTTGGGCTGCATCCTGAGGAGATGAGGATCGGTTGCTGCAAGCAATTGTGCTAGGGAAGCTCTGCACAAGGTGACGGATTAAGCTACGTTCTCGGGGTCTCGAGCGCGGAGCGGTTCGATGGGCCAGCAGCACACCTTCGCCGGCGTCGCCTACACCAGCAAAAAGAAGCAGACCAAGCGGGAGCGGTTCCTCGCCGAGATGGACGCGGTCATCCCCTGGGCCGAGCTGCTGGCCTTGATTGCGCCCCACTACCCCAAGGCCGGCCGGGGGCGGCAGCCCTTGCCGATGGCCGTGTTGCTGCGCGTGTACTTCCTGCAGCAGTGGTTCAATCTCTCCGATCCGCTGGCGGAAGAGATGTTGTACGACAGCGAGTCGATGCGGCGCTTCGCGGGCGTGGAGCTGGGTGAGGAGACGATTCCCGATGAGTCGACCATCCTGCGCTTCCGCCACCTGCTGGAGCGGCATCAGCTGACGGCACAGATGTTCACGGCGGTGAACGGCCACCTGGCGGCGCGGCGGCTGTTGCTGAGTGCCGGGACGATCGTCGATGCGACCATCATCAACGCGCCAAGTTCGACGAAGAACGCCACCCACACGCGCGACCCCGAGATGCGGCAGACCAAGAAGGGGAATCAGTGGTACTTCGGCATGAAGATTCACGTGGGCACCGACCGGCGCGGCATCGTGCACAGCGTGACGACGACCGATGCGGCCGCAGCGGATGTGACGCAATTCTACGATTTGGTGCGCGGGAGCGAGACCGTGGTGTACGGGGACAAGGCGTACGACGCGGGCTATCTGCGGGACGACTGCGAGGCGCAGGGCGTGCGGTTCCGCGTGACGCGCAAAGGGCCGCGCACGCCGCATCGCAACGCCATCAATCGAGCGCGCTCGAGGATCCGTGCACACGTGGAGCATCCGTTTCAGGTCATCAAGCGATTGTGGGGCTTCACGAAAGTCCGCTATCGCGGACTCGCCAAGAATACCGTACGCGCCGTGGCCATGCTGATGCTGTCGAACCTGTACCTGCTGCGCCGACGGCTGGCGCCTGGCGTCGCCTGACGGCGTGATTGGTGGGAAACGAGCCCTCCGCGGTGCGGTTTTCCACCGAAATCGCGGCCCCGGTACGGTGCCAACCGGGAGGAAAACGTCGTCGCATCAGTCGTCAGGCTCGCAACGCATCGATCAACCCCGGAAACTCACGCTATGCAGAGCTTCCCTAGGGCAAAGTCACCGTATCGAGCGACTGGAAGCAAGTCCAGAATCTCTGGACAATCCGTTCTCTCCGGACGCTCACGAAGCGATCTCGTCCCGCTTCCGTGACAGACGCGCCAACCATTCGTGCACAGCTACCCGAAGCTCGTAACAGGAGAGATGATCTGCGACTGCGTGGCGAAGCGGCTGACCTCGCAGCCGTCCCAGTGAAGGACTCACGCTGCGCGCGAGTCGGCGCACATCGTCAATCGGCAACATTGCTGCAAGAGCATCCACCGCCACACTGGGGTTCTGCGCACCATCGCGGAGTGGTACGAATTGGATATCAAGCGTTGGCAGGCGCTCCGCGAGGACGACATCCCACCACCAGGGGGCAGCTCGGAGCGCGCGCGCCGCAACTCTCCAACCGACAATCAGGGTCACGCGGTCCGCGACGGCGCTGTAGACCCGAACCTGCTCGCCGAAGCGGCGCAGGGAGTCACGGTCGCTCTTGATCTCGATCACCGAGAGCGTATCCGCTGCCAGACAGAGGTAGTCGGCTCTGACGTACCCACGCCAGCACTCCACCTCTTCAAGCACCAGACAAGGCGCAGCAGTCGATGGCCCCCGCCCTCTGGAGAACGCGGCCCGGATCTCGGGATCCGAGAGGCTGGAATCGCCGTGGCGGAAGGGCCCGATAGCGCCACCAATGTCGTTCGGGAGCGGGATCATCGAGTTGCCGAGAAACCGAACATATGCCGAAATTATGCCCTCCCTCACATCAGGAATAGTAGGGGATTGCCACTAATATTTAATTGTTCCATATTTTGGAACAGTATTGCAGAGGACCTATGCGCTTGGTCGGGGCAATCCGGTTGGCCGAGTTCGCCGAACAGCATCCCGACGCCGAGCCGGACTTGAAG
>JBOHRY010000248.1:0-3883 GCA_050732955.1 Gemmatimonadales bacterium
ACGACACCCCGGAAGCCCGCACCTGCTCGCGCCGCCACCCCCGATCCCTGGGCGGCGCTGCTCCGCCCTACCACCCACGTGCCGACACCGACTACCGCCGCGATCACTGCGGCCGACTTGCGGACCAGGCTCTTCATCTTCGCCGCGGACTCGATGGGCGGCCGGTTCCTTGGCACACCCGGCAACTTCATGGGAGTGGAATACATCGCGAGCGAGGTCAAGCGCTTTGGTCTGCTGCCCGCCGGTCAGGACGGGACCTTCTTCCAGACGGTGCCGGTCGACCAGCGGGTATTCGACAACGAGAGCCGGTTGTCGGTGGACGGCACGACGCTCGTCCCGTGGACCGACTACATACCTCGCGATCCCGGGGTCGCGGTCCGATCGCTCAATGGCGTCCAGGTGATCTGGGGCGGCGTCTGGAGCGATTCCAATTCCGTCATTACCGACGACGCAGCGCGCGGCAAGCTGGTCGTCCTGACCTCGACCGTGCGCGTCCAGGGGAATCCTGCCGGAATTCCCAGTCGTCCGGAAGTCGCCAATCGTTTTCGTTCGGCCGCCGGCATTGCGGTCATCGGTCTCGAGAGCTTCGGTCCAGAGGACATCGCAGCCTTCCACGCCGAGGGGGTCCCGATGCTGCGCCGCGCGGCGCAGCCCGGCGCAGACGCTCCCGCGTACCTCTACGTGACCAGGCGGGTCGGCTCGTTGCTGCTTGGCGCGGATCCGGCGTCGCTCACGCCGGCCACAACCGGGAAGACCGTTGCCGGAACCATCAACTACCAGATGAAGCCGTACGGCGAGAAGCCGGCGCGCAACGTCGTCGCCCTTCTCCCGGGCAGCGATCCGGTTCTCCGCAACGAGTATGTGGTGATCGGCGCGCACAACGATCACATCGGTACCCAGCCAGTGCCTGAGGCGCACGATTCGGTGTACGTCGTGAATCACCTCTTTCGCAAAGGCGGCGCCGACGATCCGACGCCTCAACTCAACGCCGAGCAACAGCAGCAGGTGAACCAGATCCTCGCCGGCGTCCGCAAGCGCAGCGGCGGCAAGTCTGCCCGGCCGGACTCGATCTACAACGGCGCCGATGACGACGGTTCGGGGAGCATGAGTCTCCTGGAAATCGCGCAGTATCTCGCCGCTCAACCGGTCAAACCCAAACGGTCGATTCTCTTCGTCTGGCACGTCGGCGAAGAACTCGGGCTGTTCGGATCAGAGTGGTTCACCGATCATCCGACCGTGCCACGCGACAGCCTGGTCGCCGAGCTCAACCTGGACATGGTCGGACGCGGCGCCGCCACCGACCAGACCGGCAACAGCAAGGATGGGCGCAAGCTGCACGGCGGACCGGGGTACCTGCAGGTGGTGGGTTCGCGCCGGCTTTCGACCGAGCTCGGCGACCTCGTTGAAGCGGTCAACCGGAACGGACACCATCGGCTGGTCTTCGACTACTCGATGGACGCCAACGGGCATCCGCAGGACATCTATTGCCGCAGCGACCACGCCGAATACGCCCGCTACGGCATTCCGATCGCCTTCTTCACCACCGGCGGCCACGCCGATTATCACCAGCTGACCGATGAGCCACAGTACATCGACTACAACAAGATGGCGCAGGTCGACAACTTCGTCGCCGACCTCGCGCGACACGTCGCGAACCTCGATCACCGCGTCGTCGTCGACAAACCGAAGCCGGATCCGCACGGCGCTTGCGTGCAGTGAAGGCTTGACCTCGCGGGCGCCGCAGCACGTTGCGGCGCCCGCGAGGCATCAGGGGGTTCGCAACGCCGTCGGCGGGGTAACCAGCGGCAGGCCTTTCGCACTCCAGTCCTCGTACGACCCATCGTACAACCGCACGGGGTATCCGAGCAGTCGCGCCACCAGATAGCCGCTGCTCGCGCGGTGACCGGTCCGGCAGTACACCACGACGGTGTCACCCGGCGCCGCGCGCCGACGCCACGCCGCCGCGAGCTCAGCGCGATCCTTGAGCGAGAACTCACTCGTTTCCCGGAACTGCTCCTGCCATTCCAGCCACACCGCACCGGGTACGTGCCCGCGTGTCCCGGCGCCTGGCAAGCCGAGGTACTCGTCCTCGCGGCGCATGTCGACGAGTGCGACCCTCGGCTTGCCGAGTCGTTCGAAGACCCATGGAGCCTGGACCACGAGTTCAGGCCGCGGGTGCGGCAGCAGGTGCCCTGCGACGACCGCCGGGATACTGCGATCGATCGCCCGGTGTTCCGCTCGCCACCGACGGATACCGCCGTCGAGGACTGACACCCCGGACAGGCCAAGGTATTCCAGCGTGAAGAATGCCCGGGAGACTTCCAGCGGAGAACCGGTGAGCACCACATGCGATTCGGTCGAGACTCCGGCTGCTTCGAAGACCCGCCGAAGTGAATCGACCGGAGGGAGCTCGACGGAGAGGCCGGCGGCCGGCACGGCGATCGATTGAAAGTGAACCAGGCGGGCACCGGGAATGTGACCGTCGCGGTAACTCGAATCGTTCGACGCGACCTGCAACAGCACCATTCCCGTGTCCGCCTGATGCGCGGCAAGCCACGCCGTTGTCACTACCAGCGACGAATCGTACCGCGCTCCCTGCGCCGAAAGCGAAAGGATGGGACCGGCGACCGCCAGCGCCAATCCCAGGCGCCATGCGGGTGCGGTCGTTATAGTCACTTGCCGCCTTCGGTCGGCAAGTGGTGGGCGGACCAATCGTGAAATGATCCGACGTACATCTTCGCCGGCTGGCCGATAAGTCGTGCGGCCAAGACGACCACGGTCGCTTGAAAGCCTACGTGACAGTAGGCCACCACGGTGTCGCCCGGTTGCACGCCTGCGGCGCGAAACGTTGCCTCGATCGCGGCCAGCGAAAGCAGGAGCCCGTGATCGTCGAAGAGCGACGAATACGGCACATTCTCTGCACCTGGGATGTGACCGGCGGCCATCGCCATGTTCGGTTGCGCGGCCCCACCGAAGTACGACGGATCGCGGGCGTCGATGATGCGGATGTGGGGCGCCGTGAGATGCGCCTGCATCCAGGTGACGTCCACGCCTGCACTCGCTGAGGGCGCGGCGCTCACATGTCCGGCTATGTACTTCGGCACAACCGTGGTAATGGGAAGTTTCGCATCCGTCCAAGCGACGAGGCCGCCGTCGAGGAGAGAGGCGTTGGTGAAGCCAGCGTACCGCATGAGATAGATGGCGCGGGTGGCGTTGGGAGTGCCTCTCCCCGGGAATACCACGACGACATGCGACTGGTCGGTGATCCCGAGCACCGCCATCCGGTCCCGGATACCGGCGGGCGCCGGGAGGTGCGCCATGTCCATTACGTCGTCGGTCGCGGTCATCGGGCCATCGAGTCCCTCGCTACCGACATAGCGCGCACCGGGAATGTGACCTTGGGTGTAGTCCGACTCGCGACCGACCTGGATGATCACCAGATCCCGATCGGTGAGATGATCCTTCAGCCAGGCCGTCGAAACGACCGGCGCAGCGATCGGTGAGTGCAGCGCGATCATCAAGCCGAGTAACGTGCGCATCAGTGCCCCCCTTCGGTGGGAAGTTTCCGCATGGTCCAGTCCTGAAAGGATCCGTCGTAAAGTCGCGCGGGATGGCCGGTGAGCTGGGCCGCGACGATCACCACGGTCGCCTGCTGCCCCACATGACAGTACGCCACCACGGTGTCGCCCGGCTCGACTCCGGCGGCGCGGAATTTCTGTTCGATCGCCGCCTTCGAGAGCCAAACGTTGTTGTCGTCATGGAACGACGTGAATGGCAGGCTCCGCGCCCCGGGAATGTGTCCGGCCGACCGGTTGGCTTGCGCTGCCCCGGTGTAGTAAGTCGAGTCCCGGGCGTCGAGCACCCGGGCGTGCGGGGCGTCACG
>JBOHRY010000249.1:0-5541 GCA_050732955.1 Gemmatimonadales bacterium
CGACGTCGGCGGTGTCGGTATTGGTCATTGACTGGACCACCACCGGGTGCTTCGCGCCGAGCGCCACGCCGCCGACGGTCACGGTTGGCGTTGGCCGGCGGGAGACCACGGACATCAGCGCTCCAGAATCAGGCGAGGCCGAGCTGCGAGACGAAACGATCCCACTCGGCGGGGGTGACGGTGCCGTCGCGGCGCAACGGCTCGAGCGCGGCCATGATCTCGGCGCGGGTGCCGGAGATCCGACGATCACGCAGTTCGCCGACCATCCGGGCGAATTTGTGTTCGTACTCGGCGGCGGTCAGTTCACCCGCTTTGTGCGCAGCCGAAACCTTGGCGAGTTCCTGCGCGGCACGGGAGGGGGAGATGGATTTCAGTTCTTTTTCGGGCATGGGGATCTCCTCGAAGAGGGAAAGCTAATCAAAGCCTGGAGCCCGGAGCCTGATGGAAGCCGTGGGGTTGGAGCGCGGAGCAAGCCCAGAGCCAGGAGCACGGAGGAAGCCATGGGGTTGGAGCGCGAAGCAAGCCCAGAGCCCGGAGCACGGAGCCGGCCCGGGGCCCAGAGCCCGGAGGTTGTCCCGACCCGGCGGCGAGAGCCCGGTGGTCGCCCCAACGAGTCTGGAGCTACGATTCGGCTCGACCTCATGGCTCCGGGCTCAGGGCCGGCTCTGGGCTCCGGGCTCCGGGCTTGCTCCGGGGCTCCAACCACGTCGCTTCTTTCGGGCTCGGTGCCCAGGGCGGGCTCCGTGCTCCGGGCTTGCTCCGAGCTGCGAACCAATGGCTGCCTCTGGGCTCCGGGCTCCGGGCCGGCTCCGGGCTCCGGGCTCCGTGCTCCGGGCTCGCTCCCGGCTCTCAACTCATGGCTGGAACTCCGAGCTCTAGCCTCTGAGCTCTGAGCCGCTGGATGCGAGCAACCTCAACGCCACAGCATTCTCATTCCCGTCCCGTCGAATGCTCAGTTCGCCCCCATGCACACTCGCGATCCATCGGACAATCGACAGCCCCAACCCACTGGAATGAGGGTCGCGGGTGATCCGATCGAAGTGTGGCCGTTCCGCGGGCACCGACGCCGCCGTGTTGCGCACCTCGATCAGCACGTACTCGTCGTCCCGGCGCACACTCACCGCGACCGGCGGCCCCGGTTCACCATGACGACAGGCATTCTCGAGCAGCTCGAGCAATGCCTCACGCAACAGTGCCTCGTCGCCAATAATCTCGCAGGGCTCGATCTCGTGAAGCTCCAGATGCTGGCCCAGCGATTTGGCCCGCCCACGAAAAAGATCGGTTGCTTCGAGGGCGAGAGCGTCCAGCTCCACGACGTCGCGCAACGGCGGACGTTCGCCGGCTTCCATTCGCGCCAGGAGCAACAGATCGCGCACTCGGTGGGTCATCTGTCCCGCCGCCGCGTGCACCCGTCCGAGGATGCGCACGTATTCGTCGGCGGTCCGGCTGCGTTCGAGCCCGAGCTCGGTCTCTCCCAGCACCAGTGTGAGCGGAGTACGAATCTGGTGCGCGACCTCGCGGAGGAAGCGGTGCGATTGATCCTGCAGCGCCTCGATCCGGTCCAGCAGCCGGTTGAATCGCAGCGCGAGGTGATCGAGTTCGTCGGGCTGGGCGTCCACCGGCAAACGGCCGACCAGATCGCTGGGAGAGATGGCATCGGCGGCGCGCCCCAGCGCGTCGATCGGAACCAGCGCGAAGCGGGTGAGGAAGTACCCGATGGACAACGCCACGATCAACGCGAGCGGAGCCATCAGCAGCATCCGCGTGACGAACCGCGTCTGGCCGTGGCGCAGACGTTCGGTTGTCGCGCCAGCCACCACATAGGTGCCGAGGACGGTGTCGGTGGTGTAGCGCAGGTGCAATCCGCCGGGAAGCGGAATGCGGTCGATGTCGCCGACATCCGGGATCGCCGGGAGCGGCGGGATGCGCCGCACCATCCCCGCGTCGCCCCCGGTCGCAATCCGGGCGCCGCTCGAATCGTACACGACGAACGCCACCTTGGACGGCAGGAAATCCACCATCGCCTGCTGCACGCCGGCGAAGACATTGGTGTCGACATCGAATCGGCCACCCCTGCGGCGAACCGCGTGATGAAAACTCGCGGCGGCATCCTTGAGTCGCTCGTTGAATTCGTGGCCGTTGGTCAGCGTGACGTACCAGTAGCTCGCGCCGTCGAGCACGATCACGCCGATGATGAACGCGATGGCGAAGTCGCGGGTGAGACGCAGCCGGAGACGGCTAAGCCTCATCAGGCGGTTCGGCGACGGAAAGGATGTATCCGCGCGATCGCACGGTATGGATCAGTGGGGGCTGCCCGGCAGGGTGGATGCGCCGACGGAGCCTGCCGACCAGGACGTCGACTGCGTTGGCGACCGGGTCGAAGTTGTCGTCCCACACATGCTCCAGGATCTGCGCACGGCTCACCACGCGTTCCGGATTCCGCATGAGATACTCGAGCAGGGCGTACTCGCGCGCGGTCAACCGGATGGTTTCGCCCGAGCGGCGCGCGGTGAGCGAGCGGGTGTCGAGTTCCAGATCGGCAAACCGCAACACCACGTCGAGATGCGCAGCCGGACGCCGGGCCAGGGCGCGGAGCCGGGCCAGGAGTTCTTCGATCGCAAAGGGCTTGGACAGGTAATCGTCGGCGCCGGCATCGAGCCCATGCACGCGGTCGTCCAGCCCGGCGCGCGCGGTGAGCATCAGGATGGGCGTGCTGCCGCCCCGGCGCCGATGCTCCCGGCACACCTCGTACCCATCCACGTCGGGGAGGCCGACGTCGAGAACGGCAAGGTCATACTCGTTCACCGCGAGCGCAGTCAGGCCCGCGCCGCCGGTCGGCGCGATATCGGCGGCCATCGCGGCCTCGCGCAACGTGCGGCGCAGGAGGTCGGCGAGCGCTGGGTCGTCTTCGACGATCAGAATCCGCATGCAAGGATTACGCAGGACCCAGTGAAAGGTGAAGCCGGGCCTGGCAGCCGTGGCTGTCGAACCGGTTGACCAGTGCCAGCGTGCCCCGGTGCGCCTCGGCGATCTGACGCGAGAGCACCAGGCCGATACCGGTGCCACCGGGCTTGGTCGTGAAAAATGGCACGAAGAGGTTCGCGGAATCCGGCAGACCGGGCCCGTCGTCTTCCACGACGAGATTGAGCGAGCGGTCGGTGGCAGTCCAGAGGACGCGCACTCCCCCACCGGTCACCGTCGCGGCGTCCACCGCATTCGAAATCAGGTTGATCAGGAGCTGATCGAGCTGATCGCCGTCGGCCCGCACCGTGATGTCGGGACCGGGGATGACTTCGACGGCCATCCGCGTTTCCAGACGCACCGTACGCTGCACCCACTCACGGACGCTGACCGGCGCGAATCGCGGTGGCGGGAGACGAGCCAGCCGGGTGTACGATGCCAGGAACCGGCTCAGCCCTTCGGATCGCGAGGCGATGACACCGAGCCCGCGGTCGAAATCGCCGCGCAGTTCGGCATCGGGGCTCGGGCGCCCGAGCAGGTGTTGCAGGCGATCCGCGATCGAACGAATCGGGGTGAGCGAGTTGTTGATCTCGTGGCCGAGGACGCGAATCAGGCGCTGCCAGGCGAGACGCTCTTCCTCGCGAAGTGAGCGGCTGACATCGGCAAGCAGCACGAACTGGTGCGGGCGCCCACCCTGGCGGAAGGCTCCGCGCCTGAGCTCCCAGCGACCGGCGGCACCGGCGGCGCGGAGTTCCACCAGCCGTGGCGCATCCCCTTCCAGACATTCCGCCAGTCCGAGTTCCCCGGCCCGACGACCGAGAAGCCGCTCGGCCGGCTGGCTCAGCAGGCGTTCACCGCCGGCATTGATCAGCCGCAGCGCACCGGTGTCGTCGAACGCGAGGACCGCGACGTCGATCTCGGCCATCACGCGTTGCAGCAATGCAGTGGCTTCCAGCGCGCCGAGCCGGCGCTCGCGCAGTTCGTTCATCAGCGAGTTGAGTTCCAACATTGCGAGGCCGAGCGCGTCGTCGGGACTCGAGCGCCTGGCGCGGAGCGAATAATCCTGCTCGCGTATTGCCGCCAGCATGTTGGAGAGGGTCTGCAGCGGACGGATCACGCGCTCCCGCAGTGCCAGCGCGCAGCCGCCCGAGAAGACGGTCAGCAGGACGCTCAGCGTCCACTGCGTCCGCGACGAGAAATCGCCGGTCCAGAGCAGCACCAATGCGGCCACCAGCGCCGGCAGGCCGGTGACCAGGGCCAGCACGGTGACCTGACGTTCATGCGACGCTGACATTGGCGAAAACTAGGGAAGCCGGCGCGGACAGGTAAGCAATCAGAGTCCGTGCCGCTGCAGCCGGCGATAGAGCGCGCTCCGCGACAACCCGAGCGCCTGCGCGGCGAGCGACACGTTGCCACTGTAGCGTTCGAGCGCCTTGGTGATCAGCAATCGCTCGACGTCTTCCAGGCTCATCTGGTCGATCGGTCGCGAGGCACCCACCGTTGGCGCGAAGCTCAGGTCGACCGCACGCACCACATCGCGTTCGGCGAGCAGGGTGGCCCGTTCGACCGCGTGAGCCAGTTCGCGCACATTGCCGGGCCAGGTGTACTCCAGCAACGCCCGCATCCCGTCGGGCGAAAAACCGGTGACGTCGCGCCGGTACCGCGCGGCGAACTGAGAGAGGAAGTGGCGCGCGAGGAGTGGAATGTCCTCGCGCCGCTCCCGCAGCGGCGGGAGGTGCAACTCGACGGTGTTCAACCGGAAGAAGAGATCCTCACGGAACCGGCCGGCGGCGACTTCGGCGCGCACGTCGGCATTGGTCGCCGCCAGGATGCGGACGTCCACCTTTCGGGTGCGCGAGGTGCCGACGCGCTCGAATTCTCCGGTCTGCAGCACCCGCAGGAGCTTCGCCTGTTGCGCCAGCGACAGATTGGCGATCTCATCGAGAAAGAGCGTGCTGCCATCGGCCAGTTCGAAGCGACCCACGCGATCGGTCTTGGCATCGGTGAAAGCCCCCTTGATGTGCCCGAACATCTCGCTCTCGAACACGCCTTCGGCGAGTCCGCCGAGGTTGACGGTGATCATGGGACGCGACGCGCGGGAGGAAGCCGCGTGCAACCATGCCGCGACGACTTCCTTGCCGGTGCCGTGCTCGCCGGTGATGAGCGCGTTGGCATCGGATGGTCCGATGCGTTCCATCAAGCGGAGTACCGGTTGCATGGTCGCCGATTCAGCGATCAGCGCCGGAGCGCCCGCGGGGCGCAACGCCTGGTTTTCACTCTCGAGCCGCTGACTCCGCCGGATCGCGGCGCCGAGATCGATCTGGGTCCGGAGCAGGTGCAGCAAGCGGGTGTTGTCGAACGGCTTCTCGATGTAATCGCCGGCGCCGCGCCGCAACGCCGCGACGGCGCCCTCGATGCTGCCCCACGCCGTCATGACGACGATCGGCAGTGTCGCATCGAGCTGCTGCACTCGTTTAAGGAGGTCCAGCCCTTCGGTGCCGCTGGTCGTGTCGCGGGTGTAGTTCATGTCCATCAGCAACGCCGAATAGTCATGCGAACCGACGGCGGCGAGGACGCCGG
>JBOHRY010000250.1:0-3896 GCA_050732955.1 Gemmatimonadales bacterium
CTACTGGCGAACCCCTCCGAGCGCCGCGCCATGGCAGCGCGCGCGCATGCCCACGCGCTGGCGCATCACACCTACGAGCATCGAATGCAAATGCTGTTTGCGGGCGAGGAGTACCCGCTCCGCTGACCGGGTGACGAACGGCCCGGACACCGCGCGGCTAGCTTTCGACGCAATGTCTCGCCGTCCAGCTACCGCGGGAATACCGTGAGGCTCAAGGAGTTCTTCTTCCTGCTTGGCCTCAAACCACGGGCCAGGGATTACGGCTTTGCCATCGAGGTCCACCAGTTGCCGCGCGATGGCAGGATCGAGGTCGCGCAGTGGCAGCACGACGGCGCGTACCGCATCGCGCCGACGCAGGCCACCGTGGACCAGTTCCGGCGATTCCTGTGCCCTGGCGACGTCGCGATCGATATCGGCGCGCATACTGGCGACACGGCACTGCCGATCGCGCTCGCTGTCGGCCCCACCGGCACTGTCCTGGCGATGGAACCCAATCGACACGTGTTCCCGGTCCTGCTCGAAAACGCCGCACGCAACCGTGACAAGACCAATATCATCCCGCTGCCGTTCGCGGCCATGCGAGCGGACGGACGCTACGAGTTCCAATACGGTGAAGCCGGGTATTGCAATGGAGGTTTTCACGAAGGCATGAACCGCTGGCAACACAAGAGTGCGTACAAACTCATGGTCGATGGGCGCAACCTGCAGGACTTGCTGTACCGCGACTACCACGACCTGATTCCGCGGATTCGCCTGATCAAGGTGGACGCCGAAGGATTCGACCTCGCCATTCTGATGACCGTCGATGCGCTGATTCGCGCTCAGCGACCATACCTGCAGGTCGAGATGTTCGATATCAAGCGGTCGGAGCGCGGCTACCGGGCGCAGCTGTTCGAGTTTCTCGTCGGGCACCAGTACGACGTGCATCGAATCGACCACGATACGCTGCTCGGCGAGCAGATCACGTGGGAGAACCTGATGCGATGGCGTGGCTATGACGTCTGGTGCGTGCCGCGTCCCGCGGTCGCTCGCTCGCCGACATGACCCGGAGCGGCCTGGCGCGGACGGATCAGCGTGTAGTTCCGGTACTCGAAGGCACGCCATCCGGTCAATCGCTCGAACCACGCCGACGCCATGAAACGGAGATGGTGCACTCGCGGCGCGAACGGCGCAATCAATCGCTGGGTCGTGCGCCGGGCCGCGATCCAGTCGTGCGCCACGGCAGGGTGGCGTCCGCGAAAGGTGCGCATGCCCGGAATCCATGGCAGCAGCGGCCGTTCCACGTCCTTGAGCAGCGCAGGAGTGAGCTCGCCGTCGGCCACCCGCTTGGCGGCGAGGGCCCACGTCGGCCGGGCCCACCCGTAGTGGAACATCACGACCTCGCTCTGCACCGCGCGAATCCGCCGGTGTGCCGGACCCACCCGGAAACCCTGGGCATCGCGGTAGGACCGGACCGCATGGCCCGGATCCAGGCGCACCGCGCGCACTTCACGACGGTACCACTTGCGATTCCGGGCGACGACGTCGAACCCGCCATAGAAGTGCGCGTAGTTCACGATGACGCCTTCGATCCCGGGGTCGGCGTCGCTGCGTTCGATCACTGCACGCAGCCGGTCGGCGCCGCCGGTCTCGAGTACCTCGTCTGCCTGGATGTAGATCCCCCACCCATAGCGACACGCCGCCATGGAGCGCTGCGTCTCGTCGGCGAGCATCGACGTGCCGCGGCTCCGGTCCCACTCGGATTCGATCACCCGCAGTTTCGGATCTGCGATGGCATGCACCCGTTCGAGCGTGTCGTCCTCGGACACCCCGACGTTGACCACAAGTTCGTCCACCGCCGGCAACAGCGAGTGCACGCTCGCCTCCAGCGGAAAGTCGAGAATGGTGGCGTTGCGCACGATTGTGAAGCCGGAGATCTGCACGATCACCATAATCCACCCCGGCGATCCTGATGGCAAGCGCGCTGCACGTCGTCCTGTATCACCCGGCGGTGCTGCCAGTGGACCGCTACGGCGGTACCGAGCGCGTGGTCGTCTGGTTGGCGCGAGGACTCGCCGAGCTGGGACATCGAGTCACCGTGATGTGCGCACCGGGGAGCCGGGTGCCGGAGGCTCAGGTGATCCCGATTTCCGTGCCGCACGCCAAACGCGGTGGTCCGGATCTGACATCGCTTCTTCCCCGCGGCGTGGACCTGATCCACGCGCACTTTCCGCTGCCGCGCCCGCCAGCCGGAGTGCCTTTCCTCTGGACCTATCACGCCAACGGCGCGATGGAGGGAAAGGGGTTCCCACCCGGCGCGGTCGCCCTTTCCGCCGATCATGCCCGTCGACACGGCCTCGCCAACTGGGTGCACAACGGCCTCGATCCCGCCGACTATAGGTTCGCGCCGCGGAAGGACGACTTTGATCTCTTCCTGGGCCGGCTTCACTCCGTCAAGGGATGGCACCTGGCCGTCGCGGGTGCGCGCCGGACGGGCCGATCGCTGGTGGTTGCCGGCGGTTGGCGCCCCACGGTGCGCCGTGACCTTCGCTTCGTCGGAGAAGTGGGCGGCGAGCGAAAGGTCGGGCTCCTGGCCAGCGCGGCGTGCCTCTGGATGCCCGCGCAATGGGACGAACCGTTCGGGCTCACCACCATCGAGGCGATGGTGAGCGGGACGCCGGTGCTCGGCAGTAGCCGCGGTGCGCTGCCGGAAATTATTACGCCGGAGTGCGGCGCCATGGGCGACACGCTCGACGAGCTGGTGGCATTGCGGCCGCTACTGACGCAGCTTGATCCCGAGGCGATCCGCGCCCGGGTGATCACGCATTTTACCCATCTCGTGATGGCGCAGACCTACATCAACCTCTACCGCGCGATCCTGGCCGGCGGCCAGGCCTGACCGGAATCGGCCGGGGGCTACCTGGCGATGGCTCGCGGCTGATCGCGCAGCAGCTGTCGCATGCGGTGCATGTAGGTGTGGTCCTGCAGCAGGCGGCTGCGTGCCGCCTGGCCCAGCCGATCCGCCTCTGACGGCGCTTCGAGCAGCTCCCGGACGCGGGCCTTGAGTTCCGCCGCGTCATGGAAGACCACAACCTCGCGTTGCGCCTCGAAGTAGCGCGGCAGGTCGCCGCGATCGTCCACGACCTGTGCGGCGCCGAGGGCCGCCAGCTCGAACAGGCGCTGGTTGCATGATGCCTCGCGCGGATCGTTCTCGACCAGGGAGTGATGGATGTTGACGGCTACGGTGGCGCCGGCATACGCCTTGAGGTATTCCTCGGTGCTCGGCGCTTCTCCGCGGCAATAGTCCTTGAGCGCGGTCCGCCGCCACCCCGGCCCCCACAGCGCCAGTCCGAATTCCACCAGATCCGTGAGCAGGCGTTCGCGTCGCGGCGTCGCGTTCCCGGCGAACACGACGTTGGCGCGATATTGGTCGCGCGTCTTGATCGGCCGGTACACCGACGGGTCGGCCGCGAACGCGAGCACGTCCACGGTTCGGCCGAGGCGCTCCGCCATTTCGCCCGCCACGTCGGTGCCGACGGCGTAGATGTGGTCGAACGGACGAGCCAGTCCGCTGGCCTTGGCGATGTCGCGCATGTCTTGCGGCAGCCAGTTGATCCACCTGGCGCGCGCGCGGCCGCGCAGGCGGTCTACCATCGCTTCATCCATCACCTCGTTGCCGTTCACCAGCACCAGTTCGGGCTGCGTGTCATCGAGGCAGCGTTCCAGACGCCGGCCGAGATCGCCGGCGCGAAACCGCTCGAAGATCGATGGGCGGGCCGCGAGATCGAAGACTGTGACACTGCTGCCCAGTCGCTCGAGCGCGCGACGGCGCTGCGTCGCGTGGGCGTGATACACGTCGTCGAATTCGCCAATGAACAGCACGGTGCGGTTGTCGGTCACGTGGTCACCTCGTCCAC
>JBOHRY010000251.1:0-8472 GCA_050732955.1 Gemmatimonadales bacterium
GTATGGCTGGGCGCCGACAGCGATCCGCTGGGCGTGGCATTCCGGACGTGGGCTTGGATCGAGACAGGCACCTGCTCGCCGCGCGCCGCATTCACGTCATCGCCGCGAACTTCACGCAGGAAAGCTTCCAGCCGCTGATCGATACTGCGGGCCGATTCCTGCAGCGGCTTCGGCGCCGCCGGCATCTCGTCGAGCACGCGGATGATCGCCTCGGCCTTCGTGCGCGCGGCCGCGGCGGCGTCGACAGCTTCGGCAATCTGGCGCTCCAATGCCATCTGTGTTCGACGATACTCGAGGTTCGCTTCCCGATCAGCGAGGGAAACCGGCATCGCCGAGTCGGCAAGTACGGTGAACGTCACCGGGCGTGCCACAGGAGAAAAGGCGCCGTGCTCGCGCTTGCCGATCGTCATGGTGTACCGTCCCGGTGGCACCACCACACAGCCGATGCAGGGGCTCCCGCCTGCGCCGCCCCTCCCGCCGCCACCACCACGTCCGCCGCCGGCGGGCGAAGCGCCGCCTGGGCCGGGTTCACCGGGCGTTTCGGCGGAGCCGCGCAGATCCCAGTTGACTGCGTGTACCCCGCGCGTCGCGGGGAGGTTCAACTCGCGCCAGACGACGCCTTTCTCGTCGGCGATCGATGCGGCGAGGACGGTGGGCTCCTCCTCGGCTTCGGCGACGAAGTCCTCCGGTGTGGGATAGTGGAGCGGTTTTCCCTGGCGTTCGGCATCGCGCTCCGCCTGGAGGCGCTTCTCCCGCAGCGTCTGAAACATCGTCTCGCGAAGCGAATAGGTGATCGACGCGCCGGCTGCGGGATTGGCGGCGGCGAAGAGCGCCTCCCCCTGATTGCCCTTGCCGCTCCCGCCGTGGCGAACGAACGCCACGACGTCCGGGACCGGGAATACCGCGATCGACTGGGTCAGTGTCTCGGGCGCGACGCTTCGCAGCACGGCGTAATCGTCCACGACGTAAATGCTCCGGCCGAACGTGCCGAGCACCAGGCTGTTGGTGCGTCGCTGAATGGCGATGTCGCGGACATTGATCGTGGGCAGTCCGGGAATCTTGAGCCAGTGGCCGCCGCCATCCCGGGAAACCCAGCCGCCGAACTCCGTGCCGCAGAAGAGCAGTTGCGGATCGACGTGGTCCTGCGCGATCGAATACACGCTGCCGCGCTTCGGCAGGTCGCCGGCGATCGACGTCCAGGTGTGGCCGGCGTCCGCGCTCCGATAGAGGTACGGCGTGAAGTCACCGTTCTGATGATTGTCGAAGGCCACGTAGACCGTGCGGGCATCGGTCGGGGAGGCAACGATGCGCTGCACATAGGTACTGGCCGGCACGCCCGCGACGGTCTCGACCTTTCGCCAGTGAGCGCCGCCGTCATCGCTGATCTGCAACAACCCGTCGTCGGTCCCGACGTACAACAGTCCTTCCTGCTTGAACGATTCCGCGATGGCGCTCACGTTGCTGTAGAACGCCGTCGACTGATTCTTGGCGATTGCATCCGGTCCCCAGACCTTCCCCATGACCGGCAGTGCGTTGCG
Source organism: Gemmatimonadales bacterium (assembly GCA_050732955.1). Classification (GTDB taxonomy): domain Bacteria; phylum Gemmatimonadota; class Gemmatimonadetes; order Gemmatimonadales; family GWC2-71-9; genus Palsa-1233. The sequence goes on from JBOHRY010000251.1 coordinate 1,539, forward strand.
ATCGATCTTCCGGGTCAGGTCGCCACTCACCGGTCGCCAGCTGTCGCCGCGATCGTCGCTGCGATAGAGGCGCTGCGATGCGGTGTACAGACGGGTGTGTGAATGCGGCGAGATGATGATGGGGGTGTCCCAATTCCATCGTGATGGTTCTTCGCCGCGGGCTTCCTGTGGCTGGATGGAGACTTCCTCGCCCGTGCGGGTGTCGTAGCGGACCATGCCGCCGTTCTGGCTCTCCGCGTAGATGGTGGCAGGATCGGTGGGATCGATCCGCGAAACGAAACCGTCGCCGCCGGTGGTGACGAACCAGTCGGCGTTGACGATGCCGAGATTGTTGCGCGTGGCGCTTGGCCCGCAGACCGACGAGTTGTCCTGCGTACCGCCGCAGACGTGAAAGAACGGCGCGGCGTTGTCGACATCGACGTCGTAGAACTGACCGAGCGGCAGGTTGCCGAAGAAGATCCAGGTCTTGCCGGCATCCCAGCTCTGGTAGAGTCCGCCGTCGTTGCCGTTGAGGTAATGGTCCGGATTCCTGGGATCGACCCAGAGCGCGTGGTTGTCGCCGTGCTTGGAGCGCTCCCCCAGCGCGCGCCACGTCGAGCCGCCGTCGTCGGACACCTGGGTGTTGACGTCCATGGAATAGACGCGCTCGGCGTTGAACGGATCGGCCACGAGCGCCGCGTAGTACATCGGCTGCGCGGTATATGAGCTGCGACGTTCCCAGCTGACTCCACCATCGGTGGAGCGGAAGACGCCTCCGCCGGCCGCCGCGCCAGCTTCACCGCCGCGGCCACCCTCCAGGCCGGCGCTCTCCGCTTCGATGGTGGCATAGATGATGTCGGGATTGGCCGGCGAGACTGCGAGACCGATGCGGCCGAGCGGGCCGGCGGGGATGCCAGTGGTGATCTTGCGCCAGCTTTTTCCGCCGTCGGTGGAGCGCTGCACCGAACTTTCCGGCCCGCCGTCGATCAGCGTCCAGACATGACGGCGCCGCTGGTACGTGGCGGCGATGATCACATCCGGGTTGCGTGGATCGAGGATGACGTCGGTGACGCCGGTGCGTTCGCTGATGGTCAGGACTGGAGTCCAGCTCTTGCCGCCATCGGTCGTCTTGTAGAGGCCGCGATCGCCGCCATCGGACCAGAGTGGACCCTGAGCCGCGACATACACGACGTCGCTGTTGCGCGGGTCGATCACGATCCGCCCGATGTGCTCCGAATGCTCGAGTCCCATGCGGTGCCAGGTCCGGCCGGCATCGTCGGAGCGGTAGACGCCGTCACCATATCCCACGCTGCGTTGTGAGTTGTTTTCGCCGGTGCCGACCCAAAGAGTCGATGGATTCTTCGGATCGAGGATGATGGTGCCGATGGAGTACGAGCCTTGCCGGTCAAAGATCGGCGCCCAGCTGGCACCGCCGTTGTCGGTCTTCCAGACGCCACCTGAGGCGGACGCGACGTAGATCACTCCGGGATTGCGGGGATCCACGGCGAGGCTCACGATGCGTCCGCTGATCATCGCCGGACCGATCAGCCGTGGTCGGAGCACGGCCGTCACTGCCCCGGCGAGACCGCGACCAGGGGCCGTGTCGCTCGTTGCGCGCAGGCTGTCGGTCCGGCTCGAGTCCGGCCGCATGACGCGGCTGGAGTCGCGACGGGTGGTATCGGCTGGTCGACGTACCGGATTCTGCGCGGCGAGTCGGCCAGCGCCTGCAACGACGACAAGAATCACGCACAGGATGCGAGCAGCGCGCACTGCGGACTCCGGACAAGAGACTGGATGAGGACGAAATCTATCACGGCGAAGATGGTTCACAGGGCGGAACGCGCGCCCGCGTCGCAGGTTCTCAAGCGGGCTTGGACCACATCCGCGGGACGATGCGAACCAGCCCCAATGCGCCGGCTGCGCCGACGGCGACCCAGAAAAGACCGATGCCGATCCGCCCGTAGAGGAGCGAGCCGGTGCCGAAGAGCGCGCCGTACACGGTGAAGATGCCGCAGATCCACGCGAGAAAGGCTTGCGGCAGTGAGTCGGGCGACGGCCCGAGGCCGGCTTCGGCGCGAATCGCACGCCAGCCCGGACCGGCAGGCCGGACCTTGCGATAGAACGCCAGGAGCGTGGCGCGATCGGTCGCAGGTGTCATGAACGCGGTGACGACCCACGCAACGGTGGTGGCGGCGATGGTCCACAAGAGCGCCACGTATTCCGGCACCGGCGTGCCATGCTTGCCTGCAATGAAGAAGCCGATCGCCACCACGAACGAGGCGGTCATCGCGGCGATCTCGCACCAAGCATTGATGCGCCACCAGAACCACCGCAACAGGTAGATCAGCCCGGTCCCCGCACCGATCGACAGAATCAATCCGAACGCCTGCTGCGCGGTGTCGAGTTCGTAGGCGAGCAGCGCGGCCAGCACCATCAGCATGGCGGTGCACAGCCTGCCCATCATGACGTAATGCCGTTCGCTCGCGTCGGGTCGCACGAAGCGGCGCCAGAAATCATGGACCAGGTACGACGATCCCCAGTTGAGGTGGGTCATGATGGTCGATCGATACGCGGCCTCCATCGCGCCGATCATCAGGCCGAGGAAGCCGTGCGGCAGGAACTTGAGCATGGCCGGGTAGGCCATGTCATCGCCGATCAGCCGCGGCTCGACGTTGGGGAAGGCCGAGTGTATCGAACCGAGCGTGGGAAACACGATGATCGACGCAAGCGCCACCACCAGCCATGGCCACGACCGGAGTGCATAGTGCGCCACGTTGAAGAGCAGCGTGCCGCCGAGGGCGTCGGCTTCGGAGCGTGCCGCCAGCATCCGCTGGGCGATATAGCTGCCGCCGCCAGGTTCGGCACCCGGATACCAGACCGACCACCATTGCACCGTGAGCGGGATGATGAACAGCGTGAGCGTCATCTGCCAGTCGTTGAAATCGGGCAGCAGGTTGAGTGTCCTGGCGGGAAGCTGCGCGACGAGACCGTGCAAACCGCCGACGGCAGGCTGCTTGAGGGCGAAATACGCCACCGCGAACGCGCCCGTCATCGCGACGCCGAACTGGATGAAGTCGATCACCAGGACGCCCCAGAGGCCGGCGATCGTCGCGAAGCCGACATTGAGGAAGGCGCAGATCAGCAGTGTCTGCCACATCGGCCAGCCGAGGACGATGTTCGCGATCTTGGCCGCGGCCAGATTCACCGTCGCCATGATGAAGCAGTTGAAGACCAGACCCAGGTAGATCGATCGGAAACCGCGGACCCACTGGGCCGCGCGGCCACTGTACCGGATCTCGTAGAACTCGAGATCGGTAAGCACGCCGCTGCGGCGCCAGAGCTTGGCAAAGAAGAAGACGGTCGCCATCCCCGTCAGCAGGAACGCCCACCAGAGCCAGTTCTTGGACACGCCGCCGGTACGAACGAAGTTGGTGACCAGGTTCGGCGTGTCGGTGCTGAACGTGGTGGCGACCATCGAGACGCCGATGAGCCACCACGGCGCGGCCCGGCCTGCGCCGAAGAATTCCGTGGTGTTCGCGCTGCCCTTGCGCAGGTAGAACAGCGCCGGGATGAAGCAGATGACAATGGAAAGGCAGACAATCGCCCAATCGAACTTGTTGGGATTCATGCGCGAACCCGCGGAGTCGGCCAACCGCCGCGGGTGAAATCGGGAAACCGGACCGGCACGCTCCCATGCTTGATCGATGTCTCGCTGAGCGGCCACGGCGCGCTCCAGGCCGCGGCGTCGTACACATCGATGTCCGGCTCCAGGCCCTCGCGCAGGCACTGGATCAGGCGGAACGCCATGATGTAGTCCATGCCGCCTTCGCCGCCCGTCTTCCGGGCGCGCTCGCCGAGTTCGCGCCAGAGCGGGTGGGTATACTCGGCCTTGAAGTCGTCGATCGTCTTGAACCGTTCACCGCCGCTCTGGCCGTCGAGATAGAACCTCGCGGGATAATCCTTGAAGACGCCCTTGGTGCCGCGCACAGAGTTCAATCGATCGTATGGTGTCGGCGTGGTAACCGCGTGCTCCAGCAGGATGGTGCGACCACGCACGGTCTTGATCAGCGACGTGTCGAAATCGCCGGCGATATAATGTTCGCGCCACTTGGGCGAGTCCTTCGGCACGTGCGCTTCGCGCCAGAGTGACAAGCCGCGCTCCGGCGTCGCCATCGAGACGAGATAATCGAAGCGATCGCCCCGATGGATGTCGAGATACCACGCGACCGGACCGAGTCCGTGCGTCGGGTAGAAGTTGCCTTGTCGGTTGGTGTGCGGCAGGCGGCGCCAGAGGCCCTCGTCCTTGTCCTCGAAGAGCAGAGCGCGGAAGTCGTGCAGGTACGCCCCTTCGGCGTAGAACAACTCGCCGAAGAGTCCCCGCTTGACCATGGTGTCCACGAGCATCTCGTTGAAATCGTAGCAGCAGTTTTCCATGATCATGCAGTGGCGCCGGGTCTGCTCCGAGGTGTTGACCAGCGACCATGCTTCCTCGAGCGATGTCGCGGCAGGTACCTCGGTGCCGGCGTGCTTGCCGGCCTTCATCGCGGCAAGGCACACCGGTGTGTGGAATGGCCAGGGAGTCGCCGTATACACGAAGTCGATATCGTCCCGCTGCACCAGCCGCTCGAAATCATGTTCGCCCGCGGTGTAGAGCGCGGGAGCCGGCTGGCCGCTATCGGTGATGCGTTTGGCGTTGCGCTGCGCCTTCTCGGGGACGATATCGCAGAGTGCGGTGACGCGCACATGATCGAGCGAGAGAAACTCGCCCAGCACCGAGCTGCCGCGGAGTCCGGTGCCGACGATTGCGACACGCACGGTGTCGTGCCGCTCGAACGGCACGCCGAGCATCGTCGGGTTGGCGGCCGGCGGAGCTTCCGGCGCGGCGGGTGTGTCAGGCAAGAGCAGCGCGGCGCCGGCGAGACCGGCCGTCCGAAGCAGGTCCCGGCGCGTCAGGCGCGGGTCGGTGGGTGCTGGCGACATGCGGCGATCCTGGCTGGCATGATGGAGGGCGGACGAACGCTTAGCTTCATTATCGCCTTCTCATGACCACGCCGCCATCCCGCCGCTCGCTTGGCTTCGCTGCCGCACTTGCGGTCGTCATCGCAAACATCGTCGGCACGGGCGTGTTCACCACGCTGGGACTGCAGGTGCAGGAGACGACCGACGGGTTTGCCCTGCTGGCACTCTGGGCGATCGGCGGCCTCATCGCGCTTGCCGGCGCGCTGACATATGGTGAGCTCTCCGCCGCGATTCGCGGATCCGGCGGAGAATATCGCTTCCTGGGAAGGATCTACCATCCATCGCTTGGCGCGCTGGCCGGCTGGGTCTCGATCGGTGCGGGATTCGCCGCGCCGGTGGCGCTCGCCGCGATGGCGCTCGGCCGTTACGCCGGCCCGCTGATCGGTGTCGCGCCACAGACACTCGGCGTGATCGCCATTCTGGCCGCGACTGCGGTGCACCTCCTCGCGCCGGCGATCGGCGGTCGCGTGCAGGTCGCGGTGACGACGCTCAAGGTGCTGCTCATCGCCGCCTTCATCGTGGTCGGCCTGGGACACGGTCCGAGAACGGCGCTCTCCTTCGCGCCGCATGCATCGTCGTGGAGCGCCATCGCCAGCGGCCCCTTCGCGCTATCGCTGATCTTCGTGTCCTACGCCTACTCCGGCTTCAACGCGGCGGCGTACTTCCAGGGTGAAGTGGTCGACGCCGAACGCAATGTGCCGCGGGCACTCGTCACCGGGACGCTGATCGTGACGGTGCTGTACGTGGCGCTCAACTGGGTCTTCCTGCGCACCACGCCGATCGCCGATCTCTCCGGGCAGGTCGAGGTGGGCGCCATTGTCGCCGGGCACATCCTCGGCGAATCGGGAGGCCGCGTGATGAGCGGATTGATCGCCATGCTGCTCGTCTCGACGATCAGCGCCATGACGCTCGCCGGCCCGCGGGTGATTGAATCGATGGCCGAAGACCTCCCGCCGCTCCGGCCGCTGGCCCAGCGCACGTCGACGGGCAGCCCCAGTCGCGCAGTGTTGCTGCAGGGCGCACTGGCGCTCGCCTTCGTGCTGACCGACTCGTTTGTGGGAGTGCTCACCTATGCCGGATTCACCCTGACCCTGTCGACGGTTCTCGCCGTACTGGGCGTGATCGTGCTCAGGCGGCGCGAACCCGATCTCCCGCGGCCGTATCACGTGTGGGGATATCCGTGGACGCCGTTTTTCTTCGCCGGGTTCGGCGTGTGGACGCTGCTGATCGTGATTCGAGACCGCCCGCTGGAGGCGGTCGGAGGTGCGGTCACGCTGGGAGTGGCGGCGCTGCTGACCTGGCTGGTAACCGAGACTCGCGACGAACGGCGCGAAGTCGAATCAGTCTAGCTCGAAGCCCCGACGGCTTGCAGGCGGGTCGTATCGCGCGGGGTGGTTGTCGTGGTATCACGGGTGAACAGGCGACGCACCGTCTTCCACCAGTTCGTGGCGAGACGACCCGTGGGCAGCGGCGATTCGACGACACCCTTCCTACGACTGGCCGCCGCGATGTACTTCCCGTCGCCGACGTACACGCCGACGTGGGTGATGCGCCTGCCGTGGCCGAAGAAGAGGAGATCACCGGGAAGCATTTCTGACGTGTCCTTGGCGATCTCGATGCCGGCCTTGACCTGCTCCCGTGACGTGCGCGGCAGGTCAAGATCGAAGCGACCCATCAACCACTGAATCAGCCCGCTGCAGTCGAAGGCCTCGCCCGGCGATTCGGCGCCCCACTTGTAGCGCAATCCGACGGTCGAACGCGCCAGATCAACGAGCGAATCGCGCGCCGGCTGTCCGAGCAGCATCCGGGAAATCGTGGCGAACGGCTTTTCGGTGGAGGAGAACCCGGCACTCTGCGCTCGTGCGACGCCAGAAATACCCGCGACCAGAAGTGTCGCGAGCGCAACGTGGCGGAACGAGCGGGGCAGGGTCACGTG
>JBOHRY010000252.1:0-16617 GCA_050732955.1 Gemmatimonadales bacterium
GCTCTAGGGTACTTCCACGCTTTCGAGGACACGCTCGACAATCTGGTCGCTGCTGACCTCCTCGGCCTCGGCCTCGTAGGTGAGGACGATGCGATGGCGGAGGACATCGGCTGCGATCTCCTTGACATCCTCGGGCGTGACGTAGCCGCGGCCCTGGACAAAGGCATATCCCTGCGCGGCTTGGGCGAGAGAGATAGTCGCGCGCGGCGAGCCGCCGAAGGCGATCAAGCCGGCAAGCGCGTCCAATCGGTAGCGGCGCGGGTCGCGGGTGGCGGCGACAAGATTGAGAATGTAATCCATGAGGCGCTCTTCGATTCGCACCTCGCGCACCGCGGCGCGCGCGTCGAGTACCATCTGCGGCGTGACAACGCGGCGCACCTCGGCGGGCGCGCCCGTGATGTTACGCGCCAGGATCTGCCGCTCCTCCTGGCGTGTGGGATAGCCCACGACCGCCTTGAGGATAAAGCGATCGAGTTGTGCTTCGGGGAGTTGATAGGTGCCCTCTTGCTCAATCGGGTTCTGTGTCGCCAGTACCATAAAGGGCTCGTCCAGGGGAAAGGTCACGCCCCCGATGCTGACCTGGCGCTCCTGCATCGCCTCGAGCAGCGCCGACTGCACCTTCGCCGGCGCCCGGTTCACCTCGTCGGCGAGGACGATTTGCGCGAAGATCGGACCGTGCCGCACGGTGAATTTCTGGTGCTGGGATTCGAAGATCATGGTCCCGACGACGTCCGCCGGGAGAAGGTCCGGGGTGAACTGGATCCGCGAGAAACTGGCGTGGAGCACATCGGCCAGCGTGTGCACCGTCAGTGTCTTGGCGAGCCCCGGCACACCTTCGAGGAGAACGTGGCCACCAGTCAGCAGGCCGATGAGCAGCCGCTCGACCATGAGGTCCTGCCCGACGACCCGCTTGCGGATCTCCGTCACGACGTCCTGCACCGGAAACGTCAATCGCCCTCCCCGGGCTTCATGCCGACGGCCTGGTAGATCGCCCGCTCTTCCGCGGCGGTGAGTGGACGCCATTCGCCCGCGCGCAGGTCGCCGAGACGCACCGGCCCATACGATACGCGCGCGAGCCGCTCAACTTTGGCGCCCATCGCCTCGACCCAGCGGCGCACGATGCGATTACGACCCTCGATCAACGTGACGTCGAGGACGCTCCGGCCATCCCGGCCCGGTTTGACATGCACCCGGGTGGGCACCACAGGCCGATCGTCGACGTCGACTCGACCGCTCGACCGCGCGGTGAGTTCCGCCGTGGTGGCGCCATGCACCAGCGCCACATACTGCCGCGGGATGCGGTACTTGGGATGGGTGAGCCGATGCACCGCCTCGCCATCGGTGGTGAGGAGCAGCAAGCCGGTCGTCGCCACGTCGAGGCGTCCTACGTATGTCAGTCCGGTCGTGTCGCCGAGGAAATCGAACACGGTGCGGCGGCCGGCTTCGTCGCTCGCGGTCGTCACCACGCCCAGCGGCTTGTGGAATGCGATCCAGCGTCGCGTAGCCAGCCGCACGACCTTGCGGCCGACGGTGACACGCGACGCTATCGGATCCACGGACATGCCAAGGAGGGCCGTTTGTCCGTCGACCTTGACGCGTCCTGCCGTGATCAACTCTTCCGCCTGTCGCCGCGAGGCCACTCCCGCGCGCGCCAGGAACCGCTGCAAGCGCATCGACGGCATCAACCCTCTTCAACCGACGCGAGCGCGGTGTCGTCGCCGGTGTCATCGGCCGGGCGGTGCGGCTGCAGGGCGATGGCCAGCTCCTCGGAGCGCGGCAGATCGGCGAGGTCGTTGAGGCCGAGGGTCTCGAGAAAGAGCGCGGTCGTACCGTACAACATCGGGCGGCCGAGCGCGTCGCTGCGCCCCACGACTTCGATCAGACCACGTTCCTGCAGCGTGCGCAGCACGCCACCGGAATTGACGCCGCGAATGTCCTCGATTTCCGCGCGGCCCACCGGCTGGCGGTAGGCGATGGTCGCCAGCGTTTCGAGCGTGGCCGGCGAGAGGCGCGGCTGGCGTTGCAGCGCCTGGGCTCGCTCGACCGCCGCGGCAAACGACGCCCGGGTCAGGATCTGGTAGCCACCCGCCAGTTCGACGACCTCGATCGAGTGACCATCGAAGTCATAATGTTCGCGTAACTGGTCCAGCGCCGTCCGCACATCAGCGCTCCCGGCGTCGGGGTCGAGCCCCTCCAGCTCGTCGAGCGTGAGGGGACGATTGGCCGCGAACAGGGCGGCTTCAAGAAGCTGCGAGAGCGGGCTGAGCGAGCTCACGGGCGATTACCAACGAGGAAAAAGGAGTATTCTGGCGAACGCGGCAGGCGCCGCGCCGGGCCAATTCGAGCAATGCCAGCAACGCCGACAGGACGTCGACGATGGTGGGCGGGTTTCCGAAGACCGCGCGCCAATCGAATTCGGCGTGTTCATCGAGCAGCGCTTCGATGCGACGCACCGCACCTTCCACATCGAGCGGACGGGTGATCACCCGATGCAGGACGGGCGAGGGAATCGCGGCGATGACCCGCTCGACGGCCAGCAGCATCTCCAGCGCATCGACCACCAGCGGCATCGGCGGCAGGTCGGGCGGCGGTGGCAGGTAGCCGCGCCCATGGCGCAACGCGCGCTGCTCAGCCAGTCGCGCCAGTTCGCGGGCGATCTCCTTGACTTGCTGGTATTCGAGTAGGCGCCGCACCAGTTCGGCCCGCGGATCCATCCATTCGTCATCCTCGCCGTATCGGGGCAAGAGGAGCTGGACCTTGAGCCGGATCAGGCGGCCCGCCATCTCGAGGTAGTCGGCCGCCTGGTTGAGTCCGAGCGCATGAATCGCCGCCAGGAACTGGTCGGCGATGCGCGCCACCGGGATATCGGCGATGTCGATCTGCTCCTCGCGCACCAGGTGCAGCAGGAGGTCGAGCGGGCCGGTGTAGCCGTCGAGGGCCACCACGAACCCGCCAGTGCCGGCAAGATCACCAGCCGCCCCGTCCAGCGCCGCGCTCATCACTGAAAGATGTTCGACAGGTCGCCCACTGCGAAGGGGAACGCCAGCTGGACGAGGTGACCCAGGACCCAGCGCTCCGGATAGAGGAGCTCGTTGATCACACCCGGCAGGAGATAGACCAGGGCGAGCACCAGGATCAGGCCGAACCGGTCAAGCGAACGGTACCGGGCTCCGAGCGCCGGCGGCAGCGTGTGATAGAAGAGACGTGATCCGTCGAGGGGCGGGATGGGAATCAGGTTGAAGAACGCGAGAATCAGGTTGATCTGGATTCCCCAGATCATCATCCGCTGCAACGCATCGACCGTCGAGGTCCCCACCCGCCCCACCAGGACGTAAACCTCGCCGGCGACGACGAACAGTGCCGTGCACGCCAGCGCCAGCAGGATATTGGTCACGATTCCCGCGGACGAGACGATCAGGTCGCCCCGACGGAAGTTGCGAAAATTCCGGGTGATGACCGGGACGGGCTTGGCACCCCCGAAGGTGAACTGCCCATGGGTCATGATGAGCAGAATCACCGGCATCGCGATGGTGTAGATCGGATCGATATGCGGAAAGGGATTCAGCGTCAGCCGGCCGAGCTTGTACGCCGTGTCGTCGCCCTGACGGAGCGCAGCCCATCCATGCGCAAATTCATGCGCCACGAGCGCGAACAGGAGCATGGGCAGGGCGAGCAGGACGTTTTCGAGCAGCGTATCGATCCGGGTGGGTGATGTGGGCTAAACTAGCGAGTGCGGTAGCGGCGAGCCATCGACACGAGGGCGCGCGTGACTTGAAACTGGGCTCGGAGACGACTATTGTGACCGCCGGAACCGACTCATTCCTGAGGTCTCATGCCCCGGATCAAGTCCGCCAAGAAGCGCATGCGCCAGACCCGCGCCCGCACTGCCCGCAACAAGGCAACGCGCAGCGCGCTACGCACGGTCGTCAAGAAGGTCCGCACCGCGGGGACGGCCGCCGAGGCCGCCGCCGCGATGAAGGATGCCGAGTCGGTCATCGATCGCGCCGGCCGGAAGAACATGGTTCACCGCAACACGGCCGCCCGCACCAAGAGCCGGCTGGCGAAACTGGCGAACGCCAAGAAGGCGTAGCGCGGGAATCTTCACCGCGGTCCGGGCGGCGCCGCATCGCGGCCGAGCACCCGGACCACCCAGCCGTGTGTTTCCAGTTGCCCGCTCACGCTCATCCGCCGATCCGCAACCGACACCCCCGCACTCGGGGCCCACATCGCCCAGCTCCGGGTAATCCAGAGCCCGTTCGCCAACCGCGCAAAATCCATATTGCCGCCGGCCGCATCTTCCGGCATCCATTTCGGCAGGTTCTTCATCGTGAAGGAGAATTGCAGCAACGAAAGGTCGTGCGCATCGAGCACCAGTTCGCCGGCGATGTCGACCAGCGCTGGTTTGCGCGCGGGCGCGAATCGCAAGCGCAACGTGTCCATGCCGCGCTTCCGGTTCGGTTTGTCCAGCGTAAAGCAGTGTGACTCGAGAAACCAGTCGGAGAAGAGCACCCGGGGATCGGGCCCGTAATACCAGCGGGTGTTCTCGTCGCCGGGATCGAGCAGGCGGCTGAAACCGACGACGCGCAAGGTATCCGGATCGATGCTCTGCACCGGCCACTTCGAAAGCGGCTGGAAGGTAGTGTCCGCCACTTCGACGTTGTTGATCCCGCCGAAGATGGTGCGCGTCGTTACCACCGCGACCTGAAAACTGACCTGCCCCCCTTCGATCGTCTTCTGGATGATCTCGAGCGCGGTGTGGGCGCTCTCCAGGAAGCGCCTGTAGCGCTCGTCCGCGAGCCCGCTCTTGCCGCAGTACTTGCCGCGCCCGGCGGCGATGATATCGGGCAAGTGGACGATCATCCGGTCGAGCACCACGTCCGGAACCACCAGCCCTGAATCCGGCACCGAGATAGCGACTGGTGCCCTGGGACGATACCCGATCGCGGCGACGCGGTACTGGTACGCTCCCGGTCGCGGTGTCGCGAGGCCGAACACGCCATTCGCCGACGTAAGCACGGTCTCGAGCGGACGTCCCGCGCTGTCTCTCAGTTCGACCAGCGCGCCGAGCAGCGGGGAATGGTTAGCATCGACGACCCGGCCCCGGACCACTTGTGCGGCCAGCGGCCAGGGGATTGCCAGGAGCAGGATGATCGAGCGGAACCACCGGCGCTGTGCCACCGTCAGATCGTGGTCAGCTCTGCCCCGCACTTCTCGCAATACCATTCGAGCGGTCGATTCATGGCACCGCACTCGCCGCACCGGAGAGTGCGCCCGACTGGAACGACGGCCGGACCCGGGAGTGGTCCGGTGGCAACGATCTCCTCGTCGAAAAGCTGGGCCGGCGCCTCAGTCTGAGGCGCGACCACCGCGGGAGCGGTCGCAGGTGGCGCCGGTGCGGCAGCAGCAGGTCGCACCCGTTCGCCAGGCCGCACGAAGCGAGGCGGTACATCAGCTGCAGGGATTCCCAGCGGCGGCGCACTGTCGAACGGCCGGGGGCGCCCACCCGCAGGAGCCGCCGGCCGCTGAGGCTCAGCGGCATTGGCACTCGGACGGAATGACAATGGTCCCGTCTCCGGCGCGGGCGGTCGGCGGGGCTCGGTGCGCGCCGGTTCATCGAAGATGGCCAGCACATCCTCGGGTGCAGCATCGGGCGCCAGGTCCGCGATGGCGACCAGCTCGGCCTCCACTTCGCCGATGACGTGCACTTCCGGCGGCGGAGGCTCGACCACGGGCACGATTTCGGGCTCGAGATCCCGGGCACGCGGACCGCGCTCAACCATCGCCTGGATGTTCTCCAGCCGCGCGATCCGTTCGGCGATCGCGTCCACGCCGAGCGTGAATGATTCCAGGTCACTCGCGTGCCGCGTCTGCTCGCTCTCGAACCGCTCGCTGTCGTACTCGCCCACCATGTGGCGCAATTCGGCCTCGGCCAGCGCCTCGCGCACGGTGGTGGCGCGCGCCGCGAGCTCGGCGTGCTCACGGCGGTCATCGGCGAGCTTGGCGCCGATCACATCGCCATGCGCGCGAAGACCCGCCATGATCTGATCGAGCCTGGTCTGGTAATCGCGCCGCACGCGATCGCGCACCCCGTCCGGCGCGTTGGTTGCGGCATCGAGACGGGCGAGCCAGCCCCGAAGGGAATCCCCTTCGGCAAGGAGCTGCTCGACAGCGGCAAGTTCTTCCGGCGATTCGGTCATCGAAGCGGCTCGGGCGATGTTAGGCGGATAACGGACCTTGCAAGTTACTCAGGCGCGGCCCCGGCGTGAGCCACCGCGACCCGGCCGCCGGTCCGCAGAAAGACTGGCCGGCCGCCCACCAACGTCGCTTCGACGACACCGGGCAGTTGTTCTCCCGCCCAAGGCGTGTTTCGCGACCGCGAGCGAAGTCTGGCTGGCTCCACGGTCCACGTCGCCGCCGGATCGAAGACCACCAGGTCCGCCGCGCTCCCCCGTCTGAGTGATCCCCCGGGGAGATGCCAGAGCCGCGCCGGGGCGCAACTCATCCTCTCGATCAGTGTCGGCAGCGTCATCAGTCCGCTCAAGACCAGTTCGCGCAGCGCGAGCGAGAGCGCGGTCTCCAGTCCGATGATGCCATTGGGCGCATCGTCGAATTCCCGCTCCTTCGCGTCGTAATGGTGCGGCGCGTGATCGGTCGCGATGCAGTCGAGCGTGCCATCCGCGAGTGCCGCGCGGATCGCGTCCCGGTCCGCTGCTTCGCGCAGCGGCGGATTCATCTTGGCGTTGGTGTAGTACCCTTCGCACCGCTCGTGCGTCAGGGTGAAGTGATGCGGTGCTGCCTCGGCCGTCACCGGCAAGCCGTTCTCCTTTGCGCGCCGGATGATCGCCACCGAGTTGCAGGTGCTCATATGGCAGAGATGGACGTGTCCTCCGGTCAGCCGAGCGAGGAGGATGTCTCGGGCGACGTGAATCTCCTCGGCCGCGGCGGGAATCCCCTTGAGGCCCAGCCGCGTTGCCACGATGCCTTCGTGCATCGCGCCACCGGCAGCCAGGGTGATGTCCTCGCAATGGTCGGCAACCGGAATGCCGAACGTGCGCGCGTACGCCAGCGCCGTGCGCATCAGGTGGCTGGACATCACCGGACGCCCGTCGTCACTGACCGCCACCGCGCCGGCCGCCACCATCTCGCCGAATTCAGCGAGCTGTTCGCCCCGCTGCCCGACCGAGACGCAGCCGATCGGATAGACACGCGCCAGCGCCGCCGCCTCGCCCTTCGCCTTGACGAAGCCAACGGCTCCCTGGTTGTCGATCACCGGATCGGTATTGGGCATCGCGCAGATGCCAGTGAATCCGCCGGCGACGGCGGACATCGCGCCCGTGGCGATCGTCTCGCGATCTTCCTGCCCTGGCTCGCGCAGGTGCACATGCACGTCAATCAACCCGGGTGCGATCACGAGCCCGGCGGCATCCACCGTCTCGACGCCGTCGGGTCCGCGAAGACCGCGACCGATGCCGGCGATCTGGCCGTCCTGCAACAGGATCGACGTCACCTCGTCCAGCTGCTGCGACGGATCGATCACCCGTCCGCCCACAAGGAGAATCGGCTTCATGTGTCGCCTGCCGGATCCGCCCAGTCCGGCGCGCCACCGGCCAGCAGGTAGAGCACCGCCATCCGGACCGCGACGCCGTTGGTCACCTGCGGCAGGATCACCGACTGCAGGCCGTCCGCCACATCCGAATCGATCTCGACGCCGCGATTCATCGGTCCGGGATGCAGGATGACCAGCTCCCGCGGCGCGCGCGACAGCCGCTCGCTGGTGACGCCGAAGACCCGGTTGTACTCGCGCAGCGAAGGGATGAAACCCGCCGTCATGCGTTCGAGCTGCAGCCGCAGCACGTTGAGCGCGTCGGCCCACTCGATCGCTTCTTCGATCCGGCGGAAGACCCGCACGCCGAGATCGGTCACCCGGGCCGGCATGAGCGTCGCCGGGCCGCACACCCCGACCTCGGCGCCCAGCTTGGTCAGGCCCCAGATGTTGCTGCGCGCGACGCGCGAATGCAGCACATCGCCGACGATGCAGACCTTGAGGCCGGCGATCCGTCCGAATCGATCACGCAACGTGAGCAGGTCGAGCAATCCCTGCGTCGGGTGCTCATGCGTGCCGTCGCCTGCGTTGATCACGTTCGACCGGATGCGCTTTGCCAGGAACTGCGCCGCACCGCTCGAACCGTGGCGGATCACCACCATGTCGATCCGCATCGCCTCGAGATTCCGCGCAGTATCCACGAGGGTCTCGCCCTTCACCACCGATGAGCCGGCGGATTGCACATTGACGGTATCCGCCGACAGGCGCTTTTCGGCGAACTCGAAGGAGATGCGAGTCCGGGTCGAGGCTTCGAAGAAAAGATTGACGATGGTCTTGCCGCGGAGCGCCGGCACCTTCTTGATCGGCCGCTCGGACACTTCCTTGAACGGCTCGGCCGTGTCGAGAATCGCGGTGATCTGATCGGCGCTCAGCGATTCCAGCGCGACAAGGTCCTTGCCGAGTGACGCCGCGTTCACGCGGCCGCTCCGCGTCGAAGCTCGACCGCGTCGTCACCGTCGAGTTCGCGCACCATCACCGCGACGTGGTCGCCAGGCACCGTGGTGACTGCAAGCCCGGTGACATCCGCCGCGATCGGCAACTCGCGACCACCCCGGTCGACGAGCACGACCAGGAGCACGCGACGAGGCCTCCCGAAGTCGGCGATCTCGTCGAGAGCCGCGCGCACGGTCCGTCCGGTGAACAGCACGTCATCGACGATGACGACGGTGCTCCCGTCCAGGTCCGGCGGGAGCCGCGTCTCGCGCACCTCGGGACGCGGACCGATTGCCTGCAGGTCGTCGCGATAGAGCGTGATGTCCAGGGTGCCCCGACGAAGCGGGCGCGCCAGATGGGGAGCGACCAGGTCAGCCAACCGGTCGGCGAGCTGGACGCCGCGCCGCTGCACGCCCACCAGTACGAGGTCGTCGCTGCCCACCTTCTCGACAAGCTCCGAAGCCATGCGCGCAAGAACCCGCCCCAGGGCGGGGGCGTCGAGAAGGCGTGTCGGCGATGGCATCGAAGCAACAAGGTACACGGCGGGGGGTGGGCTGCGGTAGCCGGCCCGTTGGCCGGATCAGCACCGTTCGAGCGCCGAGAGGTTCGCGCGCGTGGCACGCGTGACCCACGCCTGCATCCCGATCGATGCGAGTCCCGCCGCCACGAAGACCCTGCGATACGTCGATGCTCGGCGCCGCTGGAACTGCGCCCGGTCGCCTTCGATCTCGTCATCGGCCGTGAAGGTCGGCACGAACGCAACTCCGCCGAGCAATCCGGCGATCTGGCGAGCTCCGCGTTGCAGCACTGGCGCAGGCAGATAGTGGCAGATGTCGGCGGCGATGATCAGGTCGAACCGCGAATCGAAGCCGAGTTGATCCAGGGCGTCGATGGATCCCAGACGCAGGTTGCGTCGCACGCCCCACCGGGAGACAGCCCACCGGCTGGAATCGACGCCGGCGTAACGCGCCCTGGGCCGCAGGCGCGCCAGTACCGGTTGCCAGCGACCCTCGCCCGCTCCAACGTCCAGAACCGACCGCAGGGGACGGGCGAGGACCTGCTCGGTCAGCGCGACCGCAAATGCAACGGCGCGTACCAGGTCGGCGTTCGACGCGATCCGCCGGACCCGATACCAGCGGTCAAAATAGGCGCGGTCGTATCGTTTCAGCCGAACTCCGCGCGCCGGCGTGCGCCGGTGTCTCATCGGTGGCGGCGGCAGCCGGCGCCATCGCCCGCTCGACGTGGAGCACGGTTTTCGACGTCTTGTCGCCGATCTTCACGGTCACCAGATAGTCACCCGGACCCGCGGTCGCGCCGCCACCACCGAATCCGCCGCCGCGTCCTCCGCGCCCGCCGCGGTTACCGACCGACTCGATCAACTGATTGACGGTGAATGCCAACGTCGAATCGGGGCCGGCGATCGCGCCGGCGCCACCGCGACCACGCCCGCCGCCGCGGCCTGTGGTGTTGAAGTTCTCGCCGGGGCGATCGGCCCAGACGTCGGGATTGCCTCGCCCGCGGCCGCCGCCGCCAAAGCCGCCGCGACCGCCGGTCGGCTGCTGGGCCAGGGCGATTTTCACTCGCCCCAGCGCTGCGGTGTCCGTCCCGGCCTTGCGAAGCGAATCGTAGACGACGGTGGTACGACGCGCCGTCTCGATGCTGTCGCGACGCTGCGACGGGCTCAACGTCCGGTTGGGCGGCGGCGGATTGTGGCGGAAGTCCCAGGTGGCGCGCTGCAATCCGTTGGCGGCACTCCCAGTCAGCGTCCGCACCGTATCGCCCGCCACGTCCTGGATCACGATGCTGGCGGTCGCGCCGCCATTCGAGCCCGTCACTCGATACTCGATCTGGGCTCCGTATGGTTCGCTGGTGCCGCGGAACGCGACCCCCTGCCCGACCGATTGGCCATCGAAGAGTTGTTCGCCGTACTCGAATGCAGGCGCCGGCTTGAAGACCGTGAGCGGTGCCGACGCGTTGGCCTCGGTCACCTGCGAGAGTGCGTTGATGTCGGCGATCCAGATCGCGCGTCCGTGCGTCGCCGCGATCAACTCGTGGTCGCGCGGATGGATCTTGAGGTCGTAGACCGGCACGGTTGGCAACCCGGACATGAATCGCTCCCACGTGGCACCGCGATCGAGCGAGACGTAGCAGCCGACGTCGGTGCCGACGAAGAGAACGTCACGGTTGAACGGATCCTCGCGAATCACGTGCACGTAGTCGGGGCCGCCGATCGGCAGGTTGTTGACGAGCGACCGGAACGTTCGCCCGTAATCGGTGGTGACATAGACGTACGGCTTGTAGTCGCCGGTCCGATGATTGTCGAAGGTGACATAGAACGTGCTGCTGTCGGCGTGCGACGGTTCGATTCGGGAAACGTAGGTCCCGACGGGCACGCCCTGGAATCGGCCCGTCAGCTCTTCCCAGGTCCCGCCATCATTTCGCGTCAGCCAGGTGCGGCCGTCATCGGTCCCGGCGTAGAGCAATCCCGGCCGCACGTACGACTCGGCCAGCGACACGATGGTGGCATACGTTTCGGCGCCGGTGGCGTCGGTGGTGATGCCGCCGGTGGTGCGAGTGCTGACGCGGACCTTCATGCTGTCGGCATAGCTCAGGTCCGGCGAAATCGGGAACATGCCGTCGCCGTGTTCGACCGATTTCATGACCCGGTTGCTCCCCGCGTAGAACACGGACGGGTTGTGCGGCGAGATGAAGAACGGCGTCTCCCAGTTCCAGCGCAGGGCGAAGTTGGACGAGTCGGAGCGGATCATCGCGCGGATGTCGGCGATGCGCTTCCGGTTTGCCGCCGCACTGGACTTCGCCGAATCCTCCTCCAGTACCGCGATGGTGTCTTCCCATGCCGCCATGCGCGCGCGAGCCGAAGGATGGACCAGCCCGCTGCTCTCTCCCGTGGCGGTGTTCACCCGCTCGATGCCGCCGCCTTGCGACTCGCCATACACGATGTGCGAATCGGTCGGATCCTGCGCCGTATAGAAGCCGTCGCCGCCGGTGATGGTGTACCACATCGAATTGGTGATGCTGCCGTTCTTGCGCCGGCTTGGCCCGCACCACGCGCCGTTGTCCTGCAGGCCGCCGCAGACGTTGTAGGGGACGGCGAAATCGTACGACACGTCGTACAGCTGCCCGATCGCGATCGAGTTCAACACCAGCCAATTGCCGCCGCGATCGAACGATTCGCTGACACCGCCGTCGTCACCCACGATGATCCGGTTGGGATCCTTGGGATCGATCCACATGGCGTGATGATCCACATGCACGCCGACGGTCGTCTGACCGACGGTGTGGCCGCCGTCGTTCGACACGTTGATCGGCGTCGACGACCAGTAGACCCGGTCGGGGTTCGTGGGATCGACCCGCACCTGCGAGTAGTAGAACGGGCGCTGGTCGTTGGCCGAGGTGCGTGTCCAGGTGGACCCGCCATCTTCCGAACGGTAGAGTCCCGACAGGAGCTGGGCCGGACGTCCCACGCCGAGCTTGCCTTTGGGGTTCGGGGTGGAGTCGGCCTCTACCAGGGCGTACACCACTTTCGGGTTGCTCGGCGCGATCGCGATTCCGATGCGGCCCTTCATTGTCGCGGGGAATCCGCCGCCTTGCACCTCGTTCCACGTGGCGCCGCCATCCGTCGTCTTCCAGAGCCCGCTTCCCGGCCCGCCGCTGTTGAGGAAGTACGGTCCGCGCATCCGTTCCCAGCTCGACGCGAACAGGATGTCGGGATTGCTCGGGTCCATGGCCACGTCCACGAAGCCGGCTTTGTCGCTGATGAACTTCGACCGCTTCCAGTTCTGGCCGCCGTCGGTCGTCTCGTACAACCCGCGGTCCGGACTGCTGTTCCACGGCGCGCCGAGAGCCGCGACCCAGACGATATTGGGGTTGGTCGGATTCACAACGATCCGCCCGATCGCCTGCGTCTTCTCCAGGCCCATCAGTTTCCAGTGAATACCGCCATCGGTGGACTTGTAGATACCACCACCAGGCGAGATCGAGTTGCGTGAGTTGGGTTCACCGGTGCCGGCCCACACCTGCATCGTGTCGCTCGGAGCGATGGCAAGCATTCCCATCGACACCACGCGCTCGTGCTCGAACACCGACCGGAACGTCACGCCGCCATTGGTTGTCTTCCAGATCCCGCCTCCGGCAGCGGCCAGAAAAAACGTCCGCGAAGGCGATGGAATACCGACGACGTCGCTCACGCGACCCATGGTGTTGGCGGGTCCGATGTTTCGCCAGCGGAACGCCGCCATGGTCGCGGAATCGAGGGGAGTGTGGAGTTGGGCGGACAACGGAATGGCGACGACGCAGGACAGCAGCGACGCGAGGAGTCGGGCGCGCAGGCGGAGCATCAGCTTCTCTCTTGAGTTGGAGCGAAGTGACAACAATGGCGAGGCGACCGGCCCGACGGAAGTGGTTGCTGCCGCGCTGTCGCACCCTGCGACGCATGGGAACCCCGACGACGGTCCCAAGGTTGCTCGAATCCACGCGCTGGCGACCGGCGTAATGCCGTTACAGGGCAACCCGCCGCTAAGTTGCGTTCAGCAGCAGGCGCCGTTCACCACCGCTCACGAAGGACCGGATATGTCCGATCACTCTCGCTTCGCCACCTGCTCCGTCGTGCTTGCAGTTCTCGCTGGATCGGTGATGGCTGGCACGCTCCCGGCGCAATCCGCCAGGCCGACGGTGGCGACGTCGCGCACTTACACCAAGCCGAGCGACGTCGAGCTCAAGAAGCGACTGACACCGCTGCAATACGACGTGACGCAACACGCCGCGACCGAGATGCCGTTCCACAACCAGTACTGGGACAATCACGCCGCCGGGATCTACGTCGATATCGTATCCGGCGAGCCGCTGTTCAGCTCCCTCGACAAGTTCGAGTCCGGCACGGGCTGGCCCTCGTTTACCCGGCCCCTTGAGCCCGGGAATATCCGGACGGCGGATGACCGCAGCCTAGCTGAGGATCGCACCGAGGTGAGGTCGGCGCACGCCAATTCCCACCTGGGTCACGTCTTCGACGATGGTCCGAGACCAACCGGACTGCGGTACTGCATGAATTCTGCAGCGATGCTTTTCATTCCGGTCGACAAGCTGGACTCGGCGGGATACGGGAAGTATCTGCCGTTGTTCCAGCACGCACTCGCCGGCAAGAAGCCCTGAGATCACCGGCGCCCGGCTCTTCAGGCGCCGTTATCTTCCCGGCCCACTGGGACAGGTGCTCGAGTGGTTGAAGAGGCACGCCTGGAAAGTGTGTAGGCGGTGTAAGCCGTCTCGAGGGTTCGAATCCCTCCCTGTCCGCTGGCCGGTCACGGCGATCGATCGGAACGCCGTCGCGGTGCCGCACCCGGAGAAACCAGGCCACTGATGGCGATCGCGCCGCTCGACGAGCACTCGCGCCGACTCGCGCTCCGCCGCATGAAGCTGGTGGCGAGCGGCATGCTCGTCGTCGCGCTGGCAATCTTCGTCATCGCGCGCGTGCTCGAAGCCGCGCATCCCTGGCTCGGCTACGTACGAGCTACCGCGGAGGCCTCGCTGGTTGGCGGCCTGGCGGACTGGTTTGCCGTCACGGCGCTCTTCCGGCGTCCGCTCGGGTTGCCGATTCCCCACACTGCCATAATGCAAACGCAAAAGGACCGGGTGGGGCGGA
The DNA here is from genome assembly GCA_050732955.1 of Gemmatimonadales bacterium. GTDB lineage: Bacteria > Gemmatimonadota > Gemmatimonadetes > Gemmatimonadales > GWC2-71-9 > Palsa-1233. Next base: position 14,193 of record JBOHRY010000252.1, read on the forward strand.
TTCTCGGGAACTTCGTCCAGAATCACTTTCTGTCACGCGCCGTACTGGACAAACGTCTTGCCGGACTCCAGCCCGCCGCCCGCACCGCCGATTGGCTCGCGAGTGCCACTCATCGGCAACAGCTCGCGCGCCAGCTGGCCGGCGGTCTCGCGCGCGCCGTCGAGGCGCTGCCCGAAGACGAAGTCCGCGACTTCGTGCAGCGCAGCGCGGTCGCGCGCCTGGAAGCGTTGCAGCTGGCGCCGCTGGTCGGCGACGTGCTCACCGTTGCGACCGCCGACGGACGGCCCCAGGAACTCCTCAACGAGGCGGCGCGGCTGTTCGGCGGCGCGGTTGTGGAAAACCGGCCCGCAATCCGCGAGCAGGTGCGGCGGGAGAGCCCTCGCTGGCTCCCGCTCGGCGTGCGCGATGCGATCGCCGAGCGCTTGATCGGCGGGGTACAGCGCTTCCTGGCTGAACTGGCTGCGGACCCGATGCACCCCCTGCGAGACCGATTCGACGCGACCGTGCGCGAGTTCATCCAGCGGTTGAGGTCGTCGCCGGAACTCATTGCCAGGACGGAACATCTCAAGTACGAGCTGCTCGGTCATCCGGTGGTCGAGGACCTGGTTTCCTCGGTCTGGGATCGGGTGCGAAACGCCGCCGGGCGGTATCGGACGGATCCCGAGCACACCTCGCTCCAACCGCTGGAGCAGGTTCTCGGGGCACTCGCCGAATCGCTCACCAGCAGCCCGGAGCTCCGTGCGGAGGTGGACCGGTTCGTCATCGAAACCGTGGCGACCTTGCTCGAGCAGCACCGAGAGCAGGTCGCCGACCTGATCGCCGCCACGGTGCGCGACTGGGATCCCGAGGTGGCGGCGAGCCGGATCGAGCTCGCGGTCGGGCGCGACCTGCAATTCATCCGTCTCAACGGCACGCTGGTCGGCGGACTGGCCGGATTGGTCATCTATGTCGTCGCGCGACTCCTGTAAGCCAGTGCGGCAGCTCGTGAACCGCTCGGCGCTCGTGATCGCGATTGCCGGGTGCACGACCGCGACCCGGTTGGCGGCGCAGAAGGCCGCTGTCCCGTGCCCCGCCATCGCCATCGATTCCGCTGGTATGCTCCACGACCTCTATCGCCTGGCCGACGATTCGATGCGCGGTCGCCGCGTCGGAACGCCGGGCGGTGCCAAGGCGCGCGACTTCATCGCGTCGCGGTACGACGCGCTGGGGCTCGATCGCGTTGGAGCGGGGCGGATTCAGCCGTTCATTCGCATGAGTCCCGACGGCGCGGTCAATGGATTCAACGTGGTCGGTACTATCCGCGGGACGACCTTTCCCGATCGCTACATCGTCGTGTCGGCCCACTTCGATCATATCGGTGCCGTCGAACCTGGCTCACCGTGCCGCCCGGTCGGTGCCGACTCGATCTGCAATGGCGCGGACGACAATGCCTCTGGTACGGCGGCGCTCCTGGCGCTGGCAGCTTACTTCCGAGAGAAAGCGCCCACCCATACGCTGCTCTTCGTGGCGTTCGACGCCGAAGAGCTCGGCGATCTCGGCAGCAAGGCGTGGGTGGACAGCCCGCCGGTGCCGCTCAATGCCATCCTGATCGACGTCAACATGGACATGGTCGGGCGCAACGCGAAGCTGCAGCTTTACGCGGCTGGACCCGACAAGTATCCGTCGCTCGGACCGATCATTCAGCAGACCATTGCGTGCTCGCAGATCCGGCTCACGGTCGGGCACGACGGATCCGGCGCGGTCGGCACCGACTGGACCGACCAATCCGATCAGGGCGCGTTCGACGCGCACGGAATTCCGTTCCTGTATTTCGGTGAGGAAGATCATCCGGACTATCACCGCGCCACCGATCACGCCGATCGGGTGATGCCGGGCTTTTTCGCTGCCGCGGCGCGGGATGCAGCGGACTTCATTACCCGCTACGACGCCGGCACTGGGCGTCAGCGACGCTGAAGCTCAGCGCGGCCTGGCGGTCCTGGCGCGTCCGGTAGTGGTTCTCTCCCGGGACTTCCGATAGACCTCGATCCATCGCTCCAGCGGAACCGCCGCGATCAGCTTGCCGATCGCGGGGAGCGGCAGGTCGTCGGCCCGCTGGAAATGCACACAGGCCTTCCCCATGTCGAGCTTCTTTTCTTCGGCCGCGAACGCCGCCGTGAGCGCCGCGAGCTGTCCTGGATCGGCATAGCAACTCATGAGGTGCAACGAGCAGTAGCTCTTTTCCGACGCAAGTGCCACATACCAGAGCGGATGACCGTTGTAGGTATCCGGCAAACGGGAGAGCGGCACGCTCCAGCAGAGCATGCCGGATGAGAACTCCTCTCGGTAACCTACAGGAATGTGCCGGTTGATCATGGTGCTGACGACAGTGATCTCCCGGCGTCGCTCCGGCGGCAAGGAGGCGATGTATTCGGCTGGTGTCATCGGC
>JBOHRY010000253.1:0-3407 GCA_050732955.1 Gemmatimonadales bacterium
TCCGTGGCTGGAGCACACCAGCTGCGATTCCTGCAGGCTCACATATGCGAGATCGCGAATCACCGGCATGAGAACCGGTAGTCCAGGTCGTACCGCGTGGCCGCTGACAATTCCGCTGTTCGCAGTACTCGGCATTGTACTCACGTTCGCGATTACGTACGGTCATTCCACGGACTGAGGTGCACGTCGCATTGACCGGCCGCCGTCCGTTCCCCTAGCTTCGGCGCATTCCTTGACACCCGGGACGAATGGGATGAGCAGCATTATCGACGTTACCGCCCGCGAGATCCTCGATTCGCGCGGCAATCCGACGGTGGAAGCCGAGGTCGTCACCGCAAGCGGGTCTCACGGGCGCGCGGCCGTGCCCAGTGGGGCTTCCACCGGCGAGCACGAAGCGATGGAATTGCGTGATGGCGACGCGGCGCGCTATGGCGGAAAGGGCGTGCTGCGCGCGGTGCAGCACGTCAACGAAACGATCGCCTCGCGACTCGAAGGGATGGACATCTTCGAGCAGGTCGCCATCGACGCCGAGATGAGCGACGCCGACGGCACGCCCAACAAGTCGAAGCTCGGCGCCAACGCCATTCTCGCGGTGTCGATGGCTGTCGCGCGCGCAGCGGCGGCGGAGTGTGACCTTCCGCTCTATCGCTATCTCGGCGGTCCGATGGCGCGCGTGCTGCCGGTGCCGATGATGAACATCCTCAACGGTGGTGCTCACGCCAGCAACAACGTCGATGTCCAGGAATTCATGGTGATCCCCCTCGGCGCCGACGATTTTGCCGAGGGACTGCGCATGGGCGTCGAGGTATTTCACTCGCTCAAGAAGGTGCTCGCGGGACGCAATCTCTCGACGGCGGTCGGCGACGAGGGCGGCTTCGCGCCGATGCTCCCGTCGAACGAGGCGGCGCTCGACGTGGTGGTGGAAGCGATCGAGAAGGCGGGATTCAAGCCCGGCGACCAGGTGGCGCTGGCGCTCGACCCGGCGGCGTCCGAGTTCTACAAGGACGGCAGTTATGTCTTCAAGAAGGGCGACGGTTCGCGCCGCAGCGCGGAAGAAATGGTGGCGCTGTACCGCGACTGGTGCCGGAAATATCCGATCGTCTCGATCGAGGACGGCTTGGCCGAGGACGACTGGAATGGGTGGGCGCTGCTCACCGAGGCGATCGGCGACAGCTGCCAGCTGGTGGGTGACGACATCTTCGTGACCAACGTGGACCGGTTGGGCGAAGGCATCGAGCAGGGCTGCGGCAACGCGATCCTGATCAAGCTCAACCAGATCGGCACGCTCACCGAAACGCTGCAGTGCATCGAGCTGGCGCGGTCGAGTTCGTACGGCGTGGTGATTTCGCACCGGTCAGGCGAGACTGAGGACACGTTCATCGCCGATCTCGCGGTGGCGACTGGTGCGGGGCAGATCAAGACCGGGAGTGCGTCGCGGACCGACCGGGTCGCCAAGTACAACCAGCTGCTGCGCATCGCGGCGGAGCTGGGGCCCGTGGCGCACTATCCCGGCGCCGAGATCTATCCCCGTTGACCCGGGCGCGCTGGATCGCGGTGGCGGCGATGGTGGCGGCCGCGCTCTTCGCCTGGTTCGGCGGCAGCTACTCGGAACCGAACTACCGGGCGCTGATGCGGGACGTCGTCAAGGCGAAGCGCGATTCCGCGGTGCTGCAGCGGTCGGTGGATTCCCTGCGAAGTTTTCGCGACTCGCTGGCGAACTATCCCGCGGTGCAGGAGCGCGTGGCGCGCCAGGTGTACGGGATGGTGCGACCGGGGGAGCTGATGTTCCTGATCGCGCCGGCGGATAGCGGTCGGATTCCTTGACTGGGCATTTTTCTCGCGGTACCCCGCCATGACGTGGCATCCTCGCGCGGCGATTCTGGCGTTGCTCGCGCTGGCGGGATGCGACCACAGCGGACCATTCGCGGGCCAGCCCTTGACGGTAGGGCCGGCCGGCACAGCTGATCCGGTCCGCCTCACCTTCAACATCGAGCAGGACTACTGGCCGACGTGGGCCGCGGATGGCCGTGGCATCCTCTATTCCTTCGTCAATCCCGGCGCCACCGGCCATCGTTGCGTCGGATTGCTGCCCGCGTCAGGCGGCACGCGCCTCTGGGAAATGTGCGACAACCGCTTCGGCGAGCAGGACAGCGTCAGCAGCTTCACAGGGTACGCGCTTGGATCGGATGGCCGCCTGTTGTATGTCGAAGCCGTCGGAGACGGGAAGCAACCGTTGACGCCGATCAAGACAACGCTCTGGCTCGCGGATTCGTCTGCACCGTTCAGGCGGACAGCGCTGTTGACGCTGCCGACCTTTATCGCCGGGATCGGAATCGGATGGCTGAGCGACATCGCCTGGACCGGCCCGAACACTTTCATCGCCCTGGCGCAGGGGTTCGCCATCGAGGCAGAGCCGCAGCCGCCATGCGACTTTGCCGATGACTCCGTGTTCGCGAATACCGGGCTGGTCGTGACCGGTACCATCTCGTCCGGGCGGGCGATACTGCAGGCGGTGAACGGCACCACGGGCGCCACCGGGTACTCCTTCGCCGAAGACGGCGCTTCGATCGTCTTCATCACCCATGGCAATCCCTACCTGTTCAAGGTGCCGGCGGGCGGCGGCTCGGCCGTGACGGTGGCGCCCGCGAGCACCCTCCCGAATGAAGAATTATTCGGCGTATCGTGCAAGGGATCGCTGTGCGTTGTGGCGAACAGCCCGGCGTCCTTTCCCGCCCATCGTCCGGCGCCCTGCCACTTCGCCGATCCCGGGGTCCGGGAATTGAGCAGTGTCTCGCTCGCGACCGGAACCATGCAGCAGCTGACCACTTCCAACGACGTCATGGTCGCGTCGCAGATCTCGCCGGTCACCGGCGACGTCGTCGTCCAGATCGGCGGCAATCTCGGCCACATCCAGACGATCAAGCAGCCATCGAACGGCGATCTGTATCTATATCGTGGATTGGTAGTCCGGTGAGCGACGCCCGCCGTGATGCTGCTGGGGCAACTCTGCGCTCGCGAAATGCCGTCCTGGTCGTGGCAGTGCTCGGGCTCGCCACCTGCCAGAGTCGCGATGCGACGGCGCCGGCGCCCGTAGCAGTCGCGACCATCTCGCTTACCACGAGCGCGGTGGTCATCGCACCGCTGGAGCGGCTGACCGTGACGGCCGTTCCGCGAGATAGTGCGGGAAGGGAGCTCACCGGTCTGGATGTCAGCTGGACATCATCACAACCCTCCCTGGCCACCGTCGACAGTCACGGCGTGGTGACCGGCATTGCCGGCGGGATGACAACAGTGACCGCGATCATTGGTGGCAAGACCGCGTCCGTGACGATCTACGTCAGCTTTCCACCGCCCCCGCCGGCGCCACCCCCGCCGCCGCCGCCGCCTCAGCCGCCACCCACGTCGGT
>JBOHRY010000254.1:0-2488 GCA_050732955.1 Gemmatimonadales bacterium
AACTGGCCCACTTCGTGCGCGTTGCCCGGGGGGCTGCTCCCGAACGGACCGATGCGGCCGATGGGGTGCGGGTGGTGCGGGTTCTCGAGGCGGCGAGCCGGTCGCTCGCCGCGGATGGTACACCGATCGACGTGGAGATGGGCGCATGAGTCTGGCAGATGAGCTGATCGCGCGAGCGGCCAGGCGCGACGTGAAGTTCGGCATCGTGGGCCTCGGGTACGTGGGCCTGCCCCTCGCCGTGGAACTGGGCCGCGCCGGCTTCTCGGTGCTCGGCTACGACATTTCGCAGCGCGTGGTGGACGGCCTCAACAGCGGGAAGTCCCACATCAAGGACGTCCCCGACAGCGACATGGCGGAGTTGCGGGCGGCCAGGCGCTTCGAGGCGACGGCGGACAAGTCGCGGCTCAAGGAGGCGGACGCGATCTCCATCTGTGTCCCGACGCCGCTGTCGAAGTACAAGGATCCGGACGTGAGTTACATCGTCGCGGCGACCGATGCGATCAAGGCGACGTTGCGTCGCGGTCATGTGATCATCCTGGAGAGCACGACGTACCCGGGCACCACCCGCGAGATCATGCTGCCCTCGCTGGAGAGCACCGGCCTCAAGGTCGGCGAGGATTTCTTCCTTGCCTTCTCGCCCGAGCGGGTGGATCCGGGCAATCCGAGATACGGCACCAAGAACACGCCCAAGGTCGTCGGCGGCATCACCACCGACTGTCATCGCGTGGCATGCGCGATGTACGCTCCGGCGATCGACACGCTGGTACCGGTCTCGACGACCGAGGCGGCCGAGCTGGTGAAGCTGCTGGAGAACACCTTCCGCAGCGTGAACATCGGTCTCGTCAACGAGATGGCGATCGTGTGCGACAAGCTCGGTGTCGACGTCTGGGAAGTGATCGAGGCGGCGGCCACCAAGCCGTTCGGGTTCATGAAATTCCTCCCGGGTCCGGGCCTGGGCGGGCATTGCATCCCGATCGATCCGCATTACCTCGCGTGGAAGATGCGCAGTCTCAACTACAAGACACGGTTCATCGATCTCGCCGGCGAGCTGAACAGCGAGATGCCGCTCTTCTGGGTCCGCAAGCTGATGGAAACCCTGAACGACCGTGGCAAGGCGATCAAGGGCGCCAAGGTGCTGGTGCTCGGCGTGGCATACAAGAAGGACATCGAGGATCTGCGCGAAAGTCCGGCGCTCGACATCCTGGTCCTGCTGCATCAGTACGGCGCCAAGGTCGCCTATCACGATCCCTACGTGCCGAAGTTTTCCGAAGGCGGACACGACTACAAGTCGGTGCCGCTCGATGCCAAGGCGCTCGCCGATTTCGACGCGGTTCTCGTGGTCACCGATCACGCCAGCATCGATTGGCCGCTGGTCAAGCGGGCATCGAAGTTGATCGTGGACACCCGGCATGTGATCGCCAACCTGCCCTGATGCGAGTCACCATCGTCGGCTCGGGCTACGTGGGGCTGGTGGCCGCCGCCTGCCTGGCCGAGACCGGCAACGACGTGGTCGCCGCCGATCGCGACGACGCCAAAGTCGAGGGGCTTCGTCAGGGCCGGTTGCCGATCTACGAGCCGGGTCTTGAACCGCTCGTCGCGCGCAACGCGGCGGCCGGCCGGTTGCGTTTCACGACCGACCTGGGATCGGCCATCGAACACGGCGACGTGGTCTTCATCGCCGTGGGAACGCCGCCCGGCGAGGACGGCTCCGCCGACCTGCAGCACGTCCTGGACGTCGCGACGACGATCGGCCGCCACCTCGACCGCTTCAAGGTGGTGGTGACCAAGTCGACGGTGCCGGTCGGCACCGCGGAGCGGGTGCGTGGCGCGGTGCGCGCCGTGAGCGACGCCGACTTCGCGGTCGCGTCCAACCCCGAGTTTCTCAAGGAAGGCGCGGCCATCGACGATTTCATGAAGCCGGACCGCGTGGTGCTTGGCGTGGACGATCCACGTGCCGAGGAACTCCTGCGCGAGCTGTACGCGCCGTTCGTGCGTTCGGGATCGCCGATGCTGTTCATGGACATCCCGTCGGCCGAAGTGACCAAGTACGCCGCCAACGCGATGCTCGCGACCCGCATTTCCTTCATGAACCAGATCGCCGAACTGTGCGAACGCGTGGGAGCGGACGTCTTCGCGGTGCGGAACGGGATCGCCAGCGATTCGCGGATCGGGCCGGCCTTCCTCTTTCCCGGGCCGGGCTACGGCGGATCCTGCTTTCCCAAGGACGTCAAGGCGCTGATGCATACGGCGCGCACCGCCGGCATGGCGGCCGATCTGTTCGACGCCGTGGAGTTCGTCAACCAGCGGCAGAAGCAGGTGCTGTTCGCGAAGCTGCAACGACTGGTGGGCGACCTCGCCGGCAAGGTGATCGCGGTGTGGGGTCTCGCATTCAAGGCCGGCACCGACGACATGCGGGAGAGTCCGGCGGTCACGTTGATCGACGCGCTGCTCGGCGCCGGGGCGAAGGTCGTCGCGCACGATCCCGAGG
>JBOHRY010000255.1:0-3778 GCA_050732955.1 Gemmatimonadales bacterium
TGCGGCGGTCAGGTCAGGAGCACCGTCGCGATCCCGCGTGGGGGGACTTCGAAGGCCACATCGCCGGCTGATACCGGCAGCTCCGCCTGCATCGTTTCGTCCGCGCGCAGCAATGCCGCACGCGCGATCGGCTTGGCGGTCGTGAGTCGGCCAGTTACCCGCACCGGCGCCGTGTTGTAACAGCGAACAATCACGCCGGGGCCGCTGCCGAACGGCTTGACTGCGGTGCAGACAAGGCCGTCGCCTTGCAGCGAAATGCCGACGCCGTCCAGTCGTGCCAAATCCCCGACGAAGTCTCGCGTGAAGCACGACTGCAGCGGAAGATGCGTCTCTTCCCAGAGGTGCTCGAGTGCCACGACGTCGTCCGCTTCATTGGCGGCAAGGGGGACCAGCGCGCATTCGATCAGGTGTGGTCCGGTTTCCTGTGCGTCGGGAATCGCCGTGGGCCACGCCGCGTGGCCGGGGCGCGACGGCAATTTGTCGCGGGACAGATCGCCGATCGAGCGGACCAGCGTCAGCAGCAGATCGCCGCCAGGAACCCATTCGTATTCAAAAAAGCCCGGGCAGAGCATCGCCATTCCCCGGGATCCCGTCCCGGCCGCCACGAATCGATGTGCCGGGGCGGTGCGCGCCGGATATTCCAGCGGGTAATCGGCGTCAATCCCGGTAAACGACTCGCGGCGCTCGAACCCGAAAGCTGCGCCGGCGACGGCGGCGCCCTGGGTTCCGACCGGAGTTCGCAACCGAAGTCGGTGATCGATGGCGCGATTGTCGAGTTCGAACCTGAGGCGGAGCACCGGGCTCTCGGCGTGCATGATCAGGATTCGGCACCCCGTCACGACGCCGCTTGCCGCCGTGCGGATCCGGAATCGAGTGGCGCTCGCCGCAACAAACGGGCCCGCGGCGAGCACCTCCCGGCCGATGACGTCCATCGACTCGACGAGCGGGGAGCCGGGAGGAACCCACGGGCTGTAGCTATCACCCTGGTCCACTTCGTCGATGAGCCGTACCACATCACGGTATCGCTCGCCGCTTCGCCGGTCGAACAGGTCCACTCGCCCGTCACGCCCTTCGTGCAGTTCGAGGAACCGGTTCGTCATCCCGCTCGCCCCCGCCGTGGCGCCATTTGGCGTATGACGATTACGCGATTGGCGCACAGCGAAACTCGCCGCGCCCAGGCCGGTGATCGTTCCAGCGTCGAAGGCGATCAGCACGCGATCCACCGCGCCCTGCGCCGGATAGTGGCGATCGGCGTCGAGGCGTTCCAATCCCGGCGTAACTGACAGCACCTGCACCGGCCGGAGTGCGCCAGCGCGGTCAGCCAGGATGAACGGTACGAATCCCGGGCCAAGCCGACGTTGCCTCCCCGATGGCGGCCCCACCAGTACGTCACTCGTGAGTGCGGTGATTTCCGCCACGACGACGCCTTCGCGTGGGCGTGGAACCGGATTCCAGACCAGCAATGTCGGCGTCGTGCTGGGGGCCGTGCGGGCCCGGTCGGGGTCGTGGCCGATCAGCGCGTGCATCGAACGGCGCAGGAGTTCGGTGCCCATCGCCGCAACATTCGTGAGCCGGACATCCTGCTCGCGCGCCACCGGATCGCTGCACGTGCCCGCCAGTGTGTCGTGAAACTGGCAGCGGAGCAGTTCGCGCCAGGCAGCGCGCAGCGTCGGCGTGCGATCGGCGCCAGCACGCCACCGTGCCAGGGCGACCAGCGGATCGACCGCGCGGGTCAGGAATCGTTCGATATTGGTGAAGCGCCGCTTCAGGCGCGAACGGGTTCCGTGCACACCCTGAAGCGCCCAGGTGTAGCCATGAGATCGGCGAAGCTCTCCGGACACTGCCGGCAGTAATCGCAGCCCGCCTTCAGGGTCGGTGCGCGGAAGCGCAAGCGCACGTTCGACCGCAGCGAAATACTCCTTGAGCGTGCGCCATTCGGCATCGGCGGCTGGCTCGAGGTTGTGCAACGCCGCACGGATGCCGGCGGGGTCGAGTGGTGGTGCGTGATGGTCGGCGCCGACGAACACCGCGACCTCATCGGTCTTTGCGCGATCGACCAGCTCACGCCGAATCGCCGGCCATCGTTGTGGCAGAACGTCGGCACCGGCGGCCAGATCGGCTCCGATTTCATAGCCCGCACGTGGCAGGTGGTAAAGCAGCATCTCGCTGCCATCGGGGCTCTGCCAGCGGTAGAGATCCTGATGGCTCGATCGATCGCCCAGGCCGCGCCAGATAACACCGTGACGGAGTCCGAATTGGCGCGCGAGCATCGGTGACGCTGCCGGATGTCCGAATGCGTCGGGGCTGTACCACACGTCGAGATGTCCGCCGAGTGCGCGGGCGTCACCGGCCCCGGTGAGGAGGTTCCGGATCAACGATTCGCCCGAGGGGATCAGCATGTCGGAGAGGATGTACCACGGGCCGATCTCCAGTCGGCCGCTTTCGACCAGCGGCACGATCCGCGAGCGCCACGACGGGCGGACCCGCAACACATCTTCCAGGAGGATCGTCTGTCCATCGAGCACGAAGCTGGCCCGCGAATCGCGTTCGAGGAGATCGAGCAACTCGCCGACGGCGTCAACCAGTCGCGGCAGGAATCCCGCCGCCGGCAGATACCACTCTCGATCCCAGTGCGTGTGCGCGATGAGGTGAAACCGGAAGCCTCGTCGCTCGTGCTCCACCGTTCACGCCCCCGCGAACGCGCGAATGCGGATCGGCCGCGGCGTATCGAGCGCATGCACGATTCTGAGCCGGATCCGGCGCACTGACACACCGGGAAATCGATCGATCTTCCGGTAGCCGATCGTGGTGCCATGACTCAATTCGTGCCACGGACCGCCGTCCGATCCCTCCACGACGTAGTTCGCCACCAGTTGACCACGTTCGATCGCCTCAGCCAGATCAACCAGTCCGATGACTGTACTGCGGCCGAGATCGATTTCGCCGGTGGCGGTTGAATGGGTGCGATTCCAATGGACCCGGCGGCCGGCGGCGAGATCTTCGGCAAACAAACGGTCGAGCGTGCCGTGCATGCCGGAGAGATGAGCGACATCGATGGTGTGCAGCACGCCGTCGCGCGTCGGCGGCACGTTGAGCAGGAGTTTCGAGTTGCGGCCGACCGACGAGCAGAACAACTCCATCAGGCGATCGGCCGATTTCACCTTGTCGTCTTCCGCCGGGTGATAGAACCACCCGGGCCGGATCGACACGTCGGTTTCACCCGGCCGCCAGACGGTGCCGCGCGGGTCACCGTGCTGCAGCATCGGGATCACGTCGTCGCCGGTCGCTCCGGGAAACGGAACCGCCGCGGGATCGACGGTTGACCAGTTGGTCTCGCCCGCCGAGCCGTTCTCGTTGCCGGTCCAGCGAATGTCCGGCCCGGCGTCGGAGAAGATCACCGCGCGGGGCTGCAGGCGACGCATCGCCGCCCAAGTGGCAGGCCAGTCGTATACTTGCCGACGGCCGTTGGGGCCTTCGCCGTTGGCGCCATCAAACCAGACTTCGCTGATCGAGCCGTAATTGGTCAGCAGTTCCGTGAGTTGGGCGCGATACATCTCGTTGTACCTCGGCGAGTCGCCGTACGCGGGAGCGTTGCGGTCCCAGGGCGAGAGATAGAGTCCGGCATTGAGGCCTTCGGCACGACACGCCTCAACCAGCTCCCGCACGACATCGCCATTGCCGCCGCGCCAGCTGCTCCGCGCCACCGAATGCTCGGTGGTGCGTGTGGGCCAGAGGCAGAAACCGTCGTGATGCTTTGCGGTGAGGATCAGGGTACGGA
>JBOHRY010000256.1:0-9398 GCA_050732955.1 Gemmatimonadales bacterium
CCGCCCAGTGTCGCGGCGTTGCGGTCGTTGACCGTGCCGCCGACCGGCTGCCCGCGAAATCGCCCGGTGGGCGCGACCGTCGGTCTGACCGCGGCACCGGGCCGGTAACCGGTCGAGAGCATGCCGAGGGGCTGAAAGACAGCCGACCGCGCAAACTCGTCGAGCGGTTCACCGGTGATGCGCTCGATGACGAATCCGGCCAGCATTGCATTGAGGTCACTGTACACCGCACTCGCTCCCGGCGGCCGCTGCAACGGCACCTTGAACAGCGCTTGTCGCGCCGCTGCCGGAGTGTTCGCCAGCTCCCAGAGCTTGACGTACGCCGGCATCCCGCTGGTGTGGTTGAGCAGCATGCGCACGGTGACTTCACTCTTCCGACCACCGGCGTACTCAGGGAGGTAGTGTGATACGGGCGCGTCGAGATCCACGCGGTGCTGCTGCACCAGCATGGCCATGGCGCCCGTGGTGGCAACAACCTTCGTCAGCGATGCCAGATCCCATCGCGTGATCGACGGGTCAGGCACCGTGGACGACGGCTTCCAGGTGAAGTGGCCGTACCCGCCCGCGAAGAGGATGGTATCGCTGCGTCCGATGACGACTACCGCGCCAGGATACACTCCGCTCCGGATGCCGCTCCGGATCGCTGCGACGATCGGAGCGTACCCCTGGGCGCGCGCCGTGAACGGCGCCGCGACGAGCACCAGTCCGCCAGCGACAGCAAGTCGAATGATTTCGGCAAGCCAATCACGGCTGAACCCGGAGCTGCCCCGGCGGCACGGCGTAGAGTAGACGGAGCGTGGCCTGGTCGCGGTCGGACGGAGCGTCGACCGGCGAGGTGCGGAACATGAGGTCGCTGTTGTCATCGGAGTGTGGCAGTCCCAGAGCGTGACCGAATTCGTGCGCGGCGATTCGCACGCGTGCGCCAGCCGGCACCATGGCGGAGTCCGTGTTGCGCCGCAGTGCGAGCGTGATGACTGCGGAGCGAACCGCGCCGTCGGCACCCCAGCTGAGTGACGTCGAGCCGACCTGGCCGGAGTCCGGGAGCGTCACAGTCCAGTGCACCTTGATGTCGGACGAATCGGCGTTGGCCACTTCGCGGAACCGGAGACCCGCGCTGTTGGACTCCCAGACCTTGATTCCGGCGCGCGCTTCATCGAGCAGGGCAGGGGTCCAGCCGGGAAGCGCAGTGTCCGCGACGAGTGCCACCGTGAGCTCGATGCGGTCGGCCCAGCGGGTCAGCACCGAATCAGTGTGCACCAGCAGCGAATCGAGATACACCTGCGAACCTTCTCGCGTGATTCGGCGGCGGATCGCGAGCCGGGCCAGCAGGTCGAGCACCGGGGTCCCCGATGGGAGCGGCTCGGCGACCGCCGGCGCCATGATCGCTGGCGCGGAGACCACTCGAACCGCGGGTACGGCGTTGTCCTGGACCGGTACCGGGGCTTTCGCCAGCGGATGCTGCGGATGGTGCCTGGCGTCGATCGCCATCAGCACCACGAGGCCAAGCAGCACCGCGATCAGCACGCGACGTAGCATGGCTCGAAATATCGGCAGGTGACCTGAGAAATTGCGAGGTCCGGCTAGCGCCCCGGCGGAGCGGGTCCTACCATTGTGCCGTGCTCGACACTCTAGGCAGAGCCCTCGTCCGACGGCGATGGCTGGTGATCGCGGCGTGGCTGCTGATCGGGATATTCGCCACCAGACACGCGGGGGAGACGGTCGGTCGGCTGGAGTTACGCGGCGGCGCCGACGAGATGACCGAGGCCCGCCTCGCCGATTCTCTCCTCACCGCACGCTTTTCCCGCCCCGTCTCCGAATTCTTTGCCGTCACTGTGCAGGGACCCTCGCCGATGACCGAGGGTGTGTCCGGTCAACTTCTTGACTCGCTGATCGCCACCGCCAAGGCCGAGCCCTGGGTACGCGGCGTGCTCTCGGTGCGGACCTCTCACGACTCGACCTTCCTGGCGCACGACCGGCGCACCACGTTCTTCCTGGTCTCACTCGCCACCTCGCACGATTCGGTCGGCAATGTCGTCCAGCCGTTGCGCGATGCCTTCCAGCGGGTGCTGGCGCGCTTTCCCGACCGCGCTGCCTACAGCGTCCTGGTCACCGGTCGAGCGCCGCTGGACATCGATATTCGCACCGTGAGCGCGGAAGACGCTCACCGCAACGAGCGCAAGCTGGTACCGATCACTCTCGCGGTGCTGGTGCTGGCGTTCGGCGCGCTGGTGGCGGCGCTCCTGCCGGTGATCGTCGGCATTCTCGCGATCCTGATTGCGCTGACGATCGTCGGGATCATGGCGCAATACACGGCGATGTCGGTGTTCGTACTCAACATGATCTCGATGATCGGTCTGGGTGTCGGCATCGACTATTCGCTGCTGGTTGTCACTCGATTCCGCGAAGAGCTCAATGCGGGGCTCGATGCCAAGGCGGCGGCGGCGCGGACCTTTACCACCGCCGGGCACGCAGTGATGACGTCGGGGATGACAGTCGTCGTGGGATTCGCGGCGCTGTTGCTGACGCCGCTGTCGGAAACCAAGAGCGTCGGGCTGGCAGGGCTGGCCGTCGTCGCTGTCGCGGTACTCTTGTCGACCACGCTGTTGCCGGCACTTCTCGCGGTGCTGGGTCCTTCGATCGACCGTCCGCGCTGGATCGCGAGCCGGCTTGCCTGGTACCATCGTCCCGCGGTGTGGGAGCGGTGGGCACGGTCGCTTTCCCGTCATCCGTTTCGCGCCGTGGCGTTCGGTGGCGCGGCCATCGCCATCCTCACGGTGCCGGCGTTCTTCCTCCGGATCGGCTTGCCCAGCCGGAACTGGTGGCCGACCGAAACCGAGGCCGGCGCCGGAGTCGCCACCCTGGAGCGGATGGGGATGTCCGGATACGTGCAGCCGCTTCGCCTGATCATCGAGTTTCCGCCGGGCACCGACGCGACGAGCGCCACGGCGTTGCGCGGGCTCAAGCATCTCTCCGATTCGCTGCGCAGTGATCCGCGCATTCACGACGTGAAGTCGCTGGTCGACATGGCGCCCGGCAAGGGGGTGCTGGAGTATTCGCTGCTGTACAGCGACGTCGACAGTGCCCGCGCGAGATATCCGGAATTTCTCGACGCCTATCTCGGCCGCGATGGCCGCACCACGCTGATGGACGTCATTCCCGCCGACACTACATCGCTCACCACGACGATGGCGGTGGTGCACGACGTGCGCCGCCTGGTGGCCTCGGGTCACATCCGCCAGTTGCAGGGTACCACGATCCGGGTCGGCGGCTACGTGGCTGGGGCGCTCGACTTCCAGCACCTGCTGCTCAAACGCTTGCCGCTGATCGTGGCGTTGATTCTCGGCGTCACGGCGATCATGCTCGCCCTGGTCTTCAAGTCAGTCCTGGTCCCGATCAAGGCCGTGGTGATGAACTCGCTGTCGGTCGCCGCGACGCTGGGGATCATCGTGCTTGTCTTCCAGCATGGACTCGGCGCGCAACTCTTCGGGATCGGCGGACCGACCTCGGCGATCTATGTGCTGGTCCCCGTGCTGGTGTTTGCCGTGGTCTTCGGACTCTCGATGGACTACGAAGTCTTCCTGCTGACCCGGATCAAGGAAGCGTTCGATACCACGGGACAGAACACGCTGGCAACACGTGAGGGGCTCTCGGCCACGGCGTCCGTGATCACGTCGGCGGCACTGATCATGATCGCGGTATTCGGCGCGTTCGCGTTCGCGCACATCCTGCTGATGCAGTTCATCGGATTCGGACTGGCGGTGGCAGTCTTTCTCGACGCGACGCTGGTGCGCATGATCCTGGTGCCGGCCTTCATGCAGATCGCGGGGCGGTGGAATTGGTGGCCCGGTGTAAAGACCGGCCGGACCTGAAGAGCAGGGAAGACGCCGGGCTCAGTGACTCTTGGCGTCAACCCAGTTGTCGCCGATGCCCACCGTCACCACAAGCGGTACCGACAATTTCGCCGCGCCCTCCATGTGCTCGCGCACGACTTCCGCGGCGCGCTCCGCTTCGTCCTCGGGAGCCTCGATCACCAGTTCATCGTGCACCTGCAGCACCATCCTGGCTTGCAACCCAGCAGCCGGGAGGGCCCGATGAATCCGGGCCATGGCGATCTTGATCAGGTCGGCCGCGGAACCCTGCAATGGCGTGTTCTGCGCGGTGCGCTCGCCAAACGACCGGACGTTGAAGTTGCGATCGCGGATCTCGGCGATGTAGCGCCGCCGGCCGAATAGCGTCTCGACGTAGCCCTGCTGGCGAGCGAGTTCGACCTGGCGATCAAGAAATGCCCGCACGCCCGCGAAGCGGGCGAAATAATCAGCGATGAATTGCCGCGCGTCTTCCTGCGAGATGCCGAGTTGCTTCGAGAGCGCGAATGGCCCCTGGCCGTAGATCACGCCGAAGTTGGTGGTCTTGGCTCGGGCGCGCATCTCGCCGCTGACCAGATCGAGCGGCACGCCGAAGATGATCGCCGCGGTCTGCCGGTGAATGTCGTGCCCCTGGCGGAACGCGTCGATGAATGCCGGATCCTCCGACAGGTGCGCCATCAACCGCAGCTCGATCTGCGAGTAGTCGGCCACCACGAACTTCCACCCCGCCGCCGGTACGAATCCCCGCCGGATCCCCTCGCCGCGCGGGGTGCGAACCGGGATGTTCTGCAGGTTGGGATCGCTGGAGGAGAGTCGTCCCGTCTGCGCGCCGACCTGGTTGAACGAGGTATGAATCCGGCCTGTCGTCTGATTCACCGCCAGCGGCAGGACGTCGACGTATGTGCTCTTGAGCTTCTGCAGCTCACGGTATCCCAGGATCAGCTTCGGCAATTCATGACCCATGTCGGCGAGCTGCTCGAGCACGTCCGCATCGGTCGACGGTCCCGTGCGCGTCTTCTTGAGGACCGGGAGACCGAGTTGCTCGAAGAGCACCGCCGCAAGCTGTCGCGGCGAATTGATGTTCAGTTCCTTGCCGCCGGCCAGCTGCTGGATGTCGCGACTCAGTACCTCGAGATCGCGGGAGAGTTCGCGTCCGAGCTCGGCGAACGTTCCGGGATCGATCGCGATGCCGGCCCATTCCATGTCAACGAGGGCCGGGATCAACGGCATTTCGATTTCGGCGAGAAGCGGCGACAGCGCCGATCGCTCGAGCTCGGGACCGAAGTGCTGCTGCAGCAAGAGCACCGTGGCGCTGTCGGCACCGCAGTATGCCGCGGCGCGTTCGACGGCCACCTCGGCGAAGGGCATCTGCGTCTTGCCCTTGCCGGTGAGGTCGGTGTACTGCGTCATGGTGCGGCCGAGAAACTCCACCGACAGCGAATCGATGCCGTGCGAGCGGCGCGATGGATCGAGCACGAACGACGCCAGCATCGAATCGAAAACGACGCCGGCCACCGCTACACCAGCGCGACGCAGCACCTGCACATCGTACTTGGCGTTGTGGGCGGCCTTGGGTACCGATGGGTCCTCGAGCAACTCCCGGAGGGGAGCGCACTCGGGCGCCGTGATCGGCGGAAGGTTTCGCACTGCGGCGGCGGCGCCGGCGGCGCCTGTCGTGGGGAAGAGGTCGGCCGCTGGCGAGCGATGTCCGAACGAGAAGTACCAGACCTCTTCGGGAGTGGCCGCGAGTGAAAGGCCGATCAGCTCCGCGTTGTGCGGCTCGAGCGACGACGTCTCGCAATCGAACGCCACGATCGGCGCGGCACGCAACCGCTTGGCGATGTCGGGCAGTACCGCGGGATCGGTGACTGCGATGACATCGCACGGCGGAAAGGCGCTCGGCGCCGCGGCGCCGGGAGTTGCGATACCGCCCGCGACCTCACCGTTTCCATCCGGAGTTGGCGCTCCAGCTGACTCCGCCGCCGGTAGACGTCCGAGGAGCGAGTGGAATTCGAGCTCGACGAAGAGCCTCGCCAGCGCGGGCTGGTCCGGCGGATGCGCGGTGATGGTGGCGAGATCGAGCTCTACCGGCACGTCGGTCTTGATGGTCACCAGCCGTCGCGACAACCGGGCGGCATCGGCCTGCTGCTGCAGCGCTTCGCGGGACCGTTTCTGGGTGACCTCGCCTGCCCGGGCGAGCAACGATTCGAGGTCGCCGTATTCCTGGAGCAGCTGCACGGCGCCCTTGGTGCCGATTCCCTTGACGCCCGGCACGTTGTCGGACGAATCGCCCACGAGTGCCAGCCAGTCGATGACCTGCGACGGCGGCACGCCGAGGCGTTCGCTGGCGTTTGCTTCGGAAACCCAGAGTTCGTCCACACCGGCGGGGCCGCCGCGCCCAGGATTGAGGAGCGCCACGCCCGGACGGATCAGCTGATAGAAGTCCTTGTCGCCGGAGACGATCACGGCTTCGAGGCCGGCGGCCGCGGCGCGCAATGAAAGCGTCCCGATCACGTCATCCGCTTCGTAACCGGCAACCTCGACCAGCGGAATGCGGAAGCCGCTGAGCAGCGTGCGCACCCGTTCGACGGCAGTGTCGAAGTCGGCCTGAAGCTGCTCGTCGAGCTTCTCGCGAGTGGATTTGTAGTCGGCATATTCCGCCGTGCGGAACGAATCGCCGGCGTCGTTCACCCAGACGACGTAGTCCGGGCGGTATTTCTCCTGCAACCGCAGCAGGAAATTGGTCACACCCCAGACGGCCGAAGTGTTTTCACCCTTGGCGGTGCGCAGTGGCCGCGAGATCAAGGCAAAAAACGCCCGGTAGATGAGGGCGTAACCGTCGATCAGGAAAATCCGGGGCGGGGAATGCTCTGCCATCGCCCAAGGATAACGCGCCCGATAAGGGTGCGGTTCACTGAGAGATGTGCTGGACCCTCACACGAACGCGGTCGAAGTCCGACCGGGACTGCGGTATCAGCTGGAAGCGGCCGAACTGGGTGATGTCCTGGAAATACAGCGTCACGCGATAGTCGTTGTAGAGCCACTGGATCACGCGGTTCTGGTTCTGCAGTTGCGACGACTGGTCGTGGGCCTCGTCCGGCTCGCCCAGGACGATGAATACTTCGCCACGATCGGTACGCCATCCCGGAGTCGCCGGCTCGCGGTAACGCTGATTGGCGATCGCGACCCGCGCGAAGTAGGCGTCGAGCGCCTCGTTTTCCGGCGTGGCCGGATTGGGGTCAGTGGCGCGATAGAAATCCTGCCAGAGCTGCACCCGGTCGGCGCCCTTGGCGCGCCGCATTGCCTCGACCTTGCGATCCTCACCGAAGAATCGCAGCAGCGAGAGCAGGTCGTCGAAGTTGGTGACCACCCACGCGGACGAGAACGACACCAGCGCATAGGTCCGGTGGATCGGGTCGCCACCCGGCGCGAGGGCCAGCTTGCCGGCCGGCGCCTCATTGTGCACGGTGTTGTCGGGTCCGGCCACGATCTCGATCTGCCCCAGCGGCGCGGAGTCCGGAGCCAGCTTGACGACCCGGCCCTCGATCTGGCCGTTCCCGGTGAAATGGGCGGTAGTGCGCAGGATGATGCTGTCATGCTCGTCACGTGCGACGATTGGAAGATCAACCGGACGGGTGTAGCCGTTGCCTTCGACGTAGATCAGCAGCGTGTCGCCGCCATAGGCGACGGTACCGCGGGGATTGAGCACAATCGACAGCGAATCGTCGCGGGTCGCGCGCCCGCGAACCCGGTAGGCGAGTATCGGTGCGGTGTAGGTGCCGGGACCGAATGGGGGAGCCACCACCCGCTCGGTTGCAGTGCCGGTCTGTGAGTTGCCCAGATCGTGGACGCGAACCGTCAGTTGATAGGTGCCCGGCTTGAGCGCGATGCGCTGTTGCAGCAGCACGCTCTCGTCGACTCGCATGGTTTCCTGGAACGATCCCACGCGGATCGACTCGTCACGGCCCACGATCACGGGCGACGTCCCCTGCCGCGCAAACTGAAATTCGACGTGATATCGCGCGGCGTAGGCGTTGCCGCTCTTCTCAAAGGCAAAGACCCGGTTGGCGAGTGACAGCGCCACGACCGCCACGGTGGAATCGGCCGGACCGGCCACAAAGGCGACGGAGCCGACATAGGGAACGTTCTGCGATGACACCAGCCGGCCCAGGCGGGTATAGAGCCCGCCGGCATCGAACATCTGGATCACTTCACCCTGGGTTGTGGGCTCGGGGCCGGCGTTCACGCGCTGCCAGCTCCCGCACCCGGCAACCATGGCCGCGGCCGGGGAAAGGAGGGCGGCCACCAGGCGGGTGGAACGCAGAATCGGTCGCATGACTCAGTATACGACGAGCAAGGGTGATCTGCTTGCGCTTGCAGCGCCGGCGGGGCGGGCGATACCTTTGCGCATCCCCATGGCACAAGATCCTTTCGTAGGTCGCACGATCGCCGGTTACACGGTGCGCAAGGCGGTCGGCGAAGGCGGTACGGCGCAGGTCTATCTCGCCGAACACCCGGAGCGCGGCAAGGTGGCGCTCAAGGTGCTCCGGCCGCGGCTCGCCACCGATGCCGTGGCCGTCAAGCGCTTCCTTCGCGAGTCCGAATTCGGCGCCCGGGTGATCCACCCTAACGTGGTGCGCACCTTCGAGTTCGGCGAAGCCGACGGGGTACAGTATCTGGCGCTGGAGTGGGCCGACGGCGAGCCGCTCGAGACCTTCATGACGCGAGCCGGCAAGCTGGCTCCGCCGGTCGCCGCCAACATCGTACAACAGCTCGGCGCGGCACTCGAAGAGGCCCACAAGGCGGGGATCATCCACCGCGACCTGAAGCCCGCCAACATCATGTACGACCCGGCCACCCAGATAGCCCGCCTGCTCGACTTCGGCATCGCCCGAGACGCCGAACTGCCCGCCGAAGAACGGCTGACCCGGGCCGGATTCTTCGTAGGTACTCTGCAATACGTGGCGCCGGAAGCGCTTTCGGGCGAACTGGTCGGGGAGCAGGCCGACGTATACTCGCTGGCGGTGATCGCGTACCAGCTTCTGACATAAGTGACGCCGTTTCCCGGGAAGAATCCGCGCGAACTCTTCCAGCAGCTGCTGACCCAGGATCCGATCCCGCTCAACCAGGCCGACCGGACGGTCAAGTTCTCGGGCCGGCTCGAGGAAGTGGTGATGAAGGGGTTGTCACGCGATCTCTCCAAGCGCTGGAAGACGGTGACCGATTTCACCCGCGCCTTCTGCGACGCGGCGACCGCCGAGCCCGAGAAGAAGGGATTCTTCTCGTCGCTCTTCAAGCGCGACTAGCGGTGGCCGGCGATCGCGCCGCGTTGATCGCACTCCTCAAGCAACGCTCGGTCCGTTTCGGTGATTTCACGCTCGCGTCGGGCGCCAGGTCCTCGTGGTACATCGATTGCCGGCTCACTACGATGTCGGGCGCGGGCCAGCGACTGATTGGTCCGCTGGCGCTGGCGGAGATCCATGACGCAGGGTGGAGTCCGTCGTCCGTCGGCGGGCTCACCATGGGCGCCGA
>JBOHRY010000257.1:0-2733 GCA_050732955.1 Gemmatimonadales bacterium
GCTTGAACACCTCGTCCAGAAGGCGCGCTCCGGCTAGCTCGGCCACCCGATCGGCAGCTTCGCCGCGGCTGCGCAGGAACTGATGCATCGCGGCATCAGTCGCGGTCAGGACATCGATGCCGCAGGCCTCGCGAACTCCGTCGACGAAGGAGATGCGAGCGTATGGTGGGGCGAAATCGAGACGCGTTCCGCCGCGAACGTGAGCCAGGCCGCCGAGGCACTCCTCGACCATACCGCTCACCAGATCCTCCACCATCTCGGTCATCTCGCGGTAGTCAGCATAGGCCTGGTACCACTCGAGCATGGTGAATTCCGGATTGTGGGTCCGGTCCATGCCTTCATTGCGGAAGTCGTGGCCGATCTCGTAGACGCGTTCGAAACCACCGACCAGCAGTCGCTTGAGATACAGTTCGTCGGCGATGCGAAGATAGAGCTGCATGTCCAGCACGCGGTGATGCGTGACGAACGGCCGCGCCGCCGCGCCGCCATAGAGCGGCTGCAGCACCGGTGTCTCAACCTCGAGGAAGCCGCGTCCATCGAGGAAGCGCCGGGCGAACGCGATGGCGCGAGCGCGGATCCGGAAGATTTCCCGCAACTCGGGATGCACTGCGAAGTCCGCATATCGCTGACGATAGCGCACCTCGGGATCGGTGAGCCCACCGTGCACCACACTGCTGCCGTCGGGCTGGATTTCGAGCTTGCCGCGTGGCAGCGGACGCAGCGACTTGGCGAGGAGCTCGACCTCCGACACCCGGATGGTGATCTCGCCACTCCTGGTGCGAAAAAGCCGGCCGCGAACGCCGACATGATCGTCGAGGTCGAGGAGTTCGACCAGCGGCCAGCTGGCCTCGAGCGCGTCGCGGCGGAAGTAGAGCTGCACCCTCCCCGACTCGTCCTCCAGATGCGCAAACACCGTCTTGCCCTGGCCTCGCAGCGCGGCGATCCGCCCGACAACGGCAACATCGGGCCCGTGATCGCCCATGGCGTCGTCCCAGAGCCGCACGGCGTCCACCGCCCGATGGCTCCGGCGGTAGCCGTACCCGTACGGGCGAATACCGAGCGCTTCGAGCCGGGCCCGCTTGTCGCGCCGCGCATCTTCGACGTAGTTGCGTTCGAGCGGATCCATTACGCGGCCTTGGCCCCGAAACGCTTGAGGTACGCCGCCATGAACTCATCGAGGTCGCCGTCCATGATCCGCTGCACGTCGGTCACCTTGAGTTCGGTGCGGTGGTCGTTGACCATGGTGTATGGCTGGAAGACGTAGGAGCGGATCTGGTTGCCCCACGAGTTGTCGGTCTTGGTCGCTTCGACCAGCGCACGAGCCGCTTCCTGCTCTTCGAGTTTGCGCTGATAGAGTGCGGCGCGCAGCATCTTCATGGCGACGTCGCGGTTCTTGAACTGGCTCCGTTCCTGCTGACAGGAGACCACAATTCCGGTCGGAACGTGCGTCAGGCGGACAGCTGATGACGTCTTGTTGACGTGCTGTCCACCCGCGCCCGACGCGCGGAATACGTCCATCGTGATGTCTTCGTCACGCAGGTCGATCTCGATGGTGTCGTCGATGTCAGGATAGACGAACACCGACGCGAATGACGTATGACGCCGCGCCTGACTGTCGAACGGAGAGATGCGGACGAGACGGTGCACGCCCTTTTCGGCCTTGAGAAAACCGTAGGCGTACTGCCCGAGGATCTCGAGGGTGACCGACTTGATGCCGGCTTCCTCCCCGGGCATGAGGTCGAGCATCGTGACACTGAAGCCCTTCCGCTCCGCCCACCGGACGTACATGCGCATCAGCATGTCGGCCCAATCCTGGGACTCGGTACCGCCGGCGCCGGGATGGATGGTCAGGATGGCGCCGCGCGCGTCGTCGGCGCCCTGCAGCATGGTCTGGAGTTCGAGGCGGTCCACGCCCTCGCCGAGTCGGGCGACCTCGGCCGTGAGTTCGGCACCGAGCGCGTCGTCGGGTTCGGTGTCGAGCAATTCGGCCAGGCCCGCCGCGTCGTCCAGGCGGGCAACCAGTTGCTGATAGGGGGCGATCCAGCCCTTGAGGATCCGGATTTCCTCGACCTGCTCGCGAGCCCGGGCGCTGTCGGCCCAGAACGAGGCCTCGCCCTGACGTGCTTCCAGGTCGCGAAGCCGCGCTACCTTGCGATCCAGGTCAAAGAAAGTCTCGAAGTTCGGCGACGCGTCGCTTGAGATCGTCGAGCCGCGGGGCGAGGTCGGTCATGCAGCGAAAGATAGCGGGAAGTTCACCCGAACAATGATCGACCTTCCGCGAGAATCTCATTGAGCGCTTCAGTGAAATACGGCGTGGTCGTCGCGATATCCTGGCCGACCTGCTCGCTGTATTCCTCCCAGCTTTTCCGGATCTCCTCGCCGAACAATTCCTTGAGGTTGCCCTCAGCCAGCCCCCGCTGCCGCTTCTCCGGGTAGTAGACAACCAGATCGCTGACGAGCGCCCGCGCCAGACGTCGCGCCCGGGTCGACGGATCCTGCTGCAGGAAGGGGTTGCTGAAGCGCGCTCCCGGGGCATGTCCGCGCTCCGACGCGGCGGCGTGCACGGGAGTCGGGGCGGGCTGCGGCGCTGCTGGAGCCGGCGCCGCCGCTGGCGGAGGCGCGGGCCGTACTGGCGGCGGTTCCGGAGCGGGCCGAGGCGGAGGTTCATGACGGACGAACGGTTCCGGCTGGCGGACCACCGGCTCGGCGACAGCGGGAGGTGGCTCTGGTCGT
>JBOHRY010000258.1:0-10174 GCA_050732955.1 Gemmatimonadales bacterium
GGACGAATTCGAAGCCCAGTGGCGCTACCTGCGAGCACGCTTCCTCGACGAGCGGCACGGCGGATTCTACAGCCGCGATGTCGACTCTCCGCGCTGGCGAAACCTGCGGCGCCGCTTCACCCCTGCCGCCACGATGAAGGGAGACATGTGGAAGGACGCTTCCCACGACGGCCGCGCCCTGCTGTACTGCATGCAGACGTTGCAGGCGCAGCGGTCGCCGTGATCGATCGGGACGTTCGCTAAGCTCCCGCTCCCGCCTCGAGTGTCTCCAACTCCAGCAGGCCGGAGGCGTGCCACGACTTAGACTGCCGCCCTGCGATACGCGATGACCCGCAGCAACTTGTTGATCGCCAGGTGCAGCAAGGCGTACACGAGCAGCGCTACCAGCACGGGAATCGCCAGCGTATAACCGCCCTCGATCGGCTGACTGGCGACGATGCCGCGGAACGGCGTGTAGAATGGATTGGTCACGCTATCGATGAAGCGGACGAATCCGGCTCCCGCGCTGGCGTGAAAAAACACCAGCAGCAGGCGGATCATAAGCAGTGAATACAGCAGCCAGAAGAGATAGTCGATGAACTGCGAGAAGCGGCCGAGTTCGCGGGGACGATCGCGAACCGGATAGCCTTCCCTTTTCTCCGTCGTCTCGACGGTCTCGGTAGTTTGGGTCAGGACAGTCATCTCGAGCTCCGGTTCTGGACTGGGCATGGTGACGCCCCTGCCGCGGCATCACGCACCAGCGCGGCAACCGGTGCATGCCGGCTCGGGGCCACCGTCCCTTATCGACACAGGGAGATCATATGGCACGCGGCATCTGGAAGGGTTCGCTCAGCTTCGGACTGGTGACGATCGGCGTCGAACTGTATGGCGCCGAAGCGCCTGAACGGCTCGATCTCGACATGCTCGACAAGCGCGACATGTCGCGCATCGGCTATCTCAAGATCAACAAGACCACGGGGAAGCCGGTCGAGTCGAGCGACATCGTGAAGGGATACGAGGTGTCGTCGGACCACTATGTGATTCTCACCGACGAGGACCTGAAGAGCGCCAATCCCAAGATCACCCAGACGATCGACGTCCTCGGGTTCGTGCCGGCTGACGCGATTCCGCTCCCCTATTACGCCAAGCCGTACATGATCGGCCCCACCAAGGGGAGCGAGAAGGCCTACCTCCTCTTTCACGACACGCTCAAGGAGATGGAGCGTGTGGCGCTGGCCCAAGTGGTGATTCGCACGCGCCAGTATGTCACCGCGGTGTATCCGTTCCAGGGCGCGCTGGTGGCGCACCTGCTCCGTTACGACGAGGAGCTCCGCAAGCCCGCCGATCTCGGCATCACCAGTCCCAAAGGACTCGGCCGCGCCATCCGCCCGTCCGAAATGTCGATGGCCAAGAAGCTGGTGCAGGAGATGGAGACCGAATGGGAGCCGTCGGAGTACCGCGACGAGTATCGTGACGACCTGCTCAAGCTCGTAAAGCAGCGGGCCCGCGGCGCGAAGCCGGTGCAGGAGCCGGCGGCGGCACCTCGCGAGACGAAGGTGATCGACCTGATGGAGGCGCTGCGCAAGAGCGTGAGCGCCCAGGAACGCGGCAGCCGCCCCAAGAGCAAACGCACCACGCGCACGCGTCGCGCCGGATAGTCGCTCGTCGTGCCGGAGTTCGTGGTACCGCAGCTCGCGACGCTGGTGGATGCCGCACCAACCGACCCGGCCTGGGTGTTCGAGATCAAGTACGACGGTTACCGCCTCGAGGCCTTGATCGATCGCGGGACGGTGCGCCTGCTCACCCGGCGCGGCAACGACTGGACGAATCGCTTTGCCACGCTGGCCCTGCGCCTGGCGAAACTGCCGGTCAAATCGGCAACACTCGACGGCGAAGTCGTCGCACTCGACCCATCCGGCAAGTCGACCTTCTCACTGCTGCAGCAAAGCATTGATGCCGCGCGTTCGCAGGACCTGGTCTACTTCGTCTTCGACCTGCTCTCGCTGGACGGAGAGGATCTCCGATCACTCCCGCTGGCGGAGCGACGGCGGCGGCTCGAGCGCCTGCTCCGCACCGCGCGCGCCACCGGTCGCGGCCTGGTCCGCCTGGGGCAGCGCCTCGACGGCGCCGGTCCGGTGTTGCTGCGCGCTGCGTGCCGGCTGGGCCTCGAAGGGATCATCGGGAAACGGAACGACGCGCCCTACGTGAGTACCCGCGGTCCCGCGTGGGTGAAGGTGAAGTGCGGTCATCGCCAGGAGTTCGTCGCCGTGGGCTGGACTCCGCCGCAGGGATCGCGCACGGGGATCGGCTCGCTGCTCCTCGCCGTTCACGACCAGGGACACTGGCGGTACGCCGGGCGCGTCGGCTCCGGCATTCCCGACGAGATGCTTCGCAATCTCTCCTCACGGTTGCGAACGCTCGCCCGGCGCGAATCGCCGTTCGCGGCGAGACCGGCCGGCATCCCCGGAACCGTGCGGTGGGTCGAACCGCGGCTGGTCGTCGAGGTCAGCTTCACCGAGTGGACGCCGGATGGCCGGCTGCGTCACCCGGTATTCCAGGGAGTGCGCGAGGACAAACCACCGAGCGAAGTCCGGCGAGAGGAGCCACGGATGAGCCAGCCACGAACGCGAGGCGCCAATCGCGCGAGCGACCCGGGCAAGGCAAAGGCACCGCGTCGCACGGCGAAGAGCGCGCCATCATCCGGGCCGGTCGTCGTCGCCGGTGTCACGATCACTCATCCCGATCGCGTCGTGTACCCCGAAACCGGCATCACCAAGGCAGACCTCGCTCGGCACTTCGAGCGTGTCGCGCCATTGATGCTCCCGCACGCTGGCGGCCGGCCCCTGGCCCTGGTGCGCTGTCCCGAGGGAATCGCCAAGCAGTGCTTCTTCCAGAAACACTGGCCCAGTGACCCGCCCGCGTCGATCGACACCGTGCCGATTCGCCAGAGCGACGGCGTGCGACCGCACGTCGTGATTCATGACGTCGTGGGTCTGGTGACGCTGGTGCAATGGGGTGTGATGGAGATCCACGCCTGGGGTTCGCGCGCCGACAATCCCGAACTCCCCGATCGGATCATCTTCGATCTCGATCCCGACCCGGCGGTCGGCTGGCCCGCGGTCACGGAGGCAGCCGCCGGACTTCACGCCCTGCTCGACGCCCTGGGCCTCGCGTCATGGCTCAAGACCAGCGGCGGCAAGGGACTGCATGTGGTGGTACCGGTCGCCCGCCGCTCCAACTGGGACGAAGTCAGCGATTTCGCGCGGCGCGTCGCTACGCATCTTGAAGCAGAGTTTCCCGATCGCTTCATCGCCAAGGCCAGCAAGAAAGCCCGCCAGGGACGGATCTTTGTCGATTGGCTGCGAAACACGCGCGGCGCGACCGCGATCGTTCCCTGGTCCGCACGCGCACGCGCTGCAGCGGGCGTCTCGGTTCCGATTCCATGGTCTCAACTCGGCACGATCAAATCCGGCGAACAGTTCACGCTGGCATCGATCGCCGAGGGCCGTCCGCCGCGCACCGACCCGTGGCGGGAGATGCTCGCGAGCAAGCAGCCACTCACCAGGAGCATCATCGCCAAGCTGAGATAGGTGTGTCATTCCGGGGCCCCGATATAGTCATATCAGGTAATCCTTCTCGTCCGACGTCTGGATTGCCACATGCCGCTCGGTGCCCAAGTCGCCTGGCTCTTCCTGCTGGCCCTGCCCGTGGCATGCGTGGCGTGGACGGTGACGCACGAGGAAGTGTTCCGCGAGCCGCGCGAGTTCTGTGTCCGGCGGAGTGAGCGGTGCCGGCACTGGTATCAGCGAAAGTTTTTTATCTGTTCACCTGCGAGTACTGTTTCAGCCACTACGTCAGCGCCGGCGTGCTTGCGATAACGGGTTACACGTTGCTGCTCCCCGGGTGGCGGGGCCTGCTGATCGCGTGGCTGGCGCTGGTGTGGATTGCCAACCAGTATATGGGAGTATTCAATCGCATCCGCCTGGACATCAAGGACGAACGCATCGACATCCAGGTCAAGGAAGAGCAACTGGACCATCAACCATCGAACTCGAAATGAAGACCAGAGAGACAAGCCAGCGCGCCCTGCAGGGACGGCGCATCCTGGTGGTCGACGACAATCGTGACGCGGCCGACAGTCTCGGCATGATGCTCCGGTATGCCGGCGCCGAAGTGCGGGTCGTGTACGACGGCGCGGGTGCGCTCGATGCGATGCCCGAATGCCTGCCCGACGTGGTGCTGCTCGACATCGGGATGCCGCTCATCAACGGCTGCGAACTGGCTCGGCGGATCCGCGAGGATCCGATCCACGAGACGGTGCTGCTGGTAGCACTGACTGGCTGGAGTCAGGCGGCAGACCGCCTGCGTTCACATGAGGCCGGGATCGATCACCACCTGGTCAAGCCGGTCAATTTCGCCGTGCTGCGGGACCTGCTCGTGCGGGCACCGGCGCCCAATCCGACCTGACGATTGCGGCCGCCGCCGCGGTGGTGCCAAGTCGCCGCGGTGGGTTGCTGCGTCAATGCCGCCCGGTTGACCGCGCGCCGGTGAAGCGGATCGTTCGCACGGGTGCATCCGGCGATGCTTGACTGTTCCCACCCTCACGCACCGGCACTCGCGCGTCACCCGGATCGGGACGGGATGATCCAGAATCATCCGGTGGGTCATCCGACGTGAACCGCATGAAATCGCCGAACCCGTCACCCGCCTTGAGACCGGGAGAATTGAGCGTAGCTGGCATGGACCTGCTCCTGTTGAATGTCGCACCCCTAAAATGCAAAAGCGCCCAGGGCTGAGTTCGCCGCTGGTGCGCCTTCGACTCGCGGGGCCCGGGGCCGCCGATCGTCAAGGGAACCCGGCCCCGAGCCGGGTCAAGACTGCTTTTTGATGCTTATGAATGCTCCGGGTTATTCACCCGGCGCGCAAGGGGACGCCGTTGTTTCCGCGTTTCGCACAAGGTCACGAAGACTCGAGGAGCAACTCGAGCCGCTCGCGGAGATTCGCCAGCGTCTTCGACTTGAACGATGACTTGGTTTCCTCGAGCACGGCCACGGTTTCGCGCAGCGCCTGCTGCAGCTGCAGGCCGCGCGGGCAATTGAGCAGCTGGCACGGTGTCCCCGCCACCGGCTTGCCACTCAATGCCTGCCCCAGCGATTCGAGGCTGCTGAGCGACCCCATGACGTTCCGGAGCGTCAGCGCCAGAAAGGCGTCCACTGGCGTGGCGCCCGATTTCACGACCTGGTTCGGCGAGGTCACCTGCCGGAATTCGTCGCGCAACGCCTCGAGCTGTTCCTCGGTCCGGCGCATGCTCCGGTAGATGCGGAAGCGTCCGATCGCTGATTCGATCCGCGCCAGCAGCTCGTCCCATCGCACCGGCTTGCGAAGATACGCCGCGACCGGAAGTTCGATCGAGGCGATTGCCGATTCGGTGGAAGGGAATCCGGTGAGGATGATCACCGGCAGGCCGCCAGCCTCTACCGCGAGGTCGCGAACCAGCCGGAGATCGTGGTTGCCGGGCATTTCGAGATCGCTGATGACGAGATCGTAGGATCCTTCGCGGACCGCGGCGAGTGCGGTCGGCGCATCGGCAGCTGTGCCGACGGTATAGCCTTCGCGGCGGAGCAGATCGGCGGTGGTCTGCAGGAAGGTTTCCTCGTCGTCAGCGACGAGAATCCGGCCCCGGCTGTTCATCGACTCGTCTCGACGGTCCCGGTCATCGGCACGGACAGCGTCACGCAGCATTCTCCGGGACCCGCGGGCGCGGTGTCGAGCGTGCCATTCATCGCCGCGACCAGCCGATGCGGATAGTGCGCCGCCGCGACTCCCTCGGAATCCGCCGCCTCGCGATATCGGACTTCCACCCGCACCCGGCCCGATTGCCCGGTGGCAGTGACCTGGATCGGGATAGTGTGATCGGAGATTCGCGTCGCGAGTGCCAGGATCTGGTGCAGCGCGTGGCGCAGCAATCCGGCGGGCTGTCCGAACGGCGCGTTGCAATGATTGTCGACCAGGATCTCGACGCCGTCGGCGACGGTCGCAATCCGGATCACGTCCGCGACGATCGCCGCGACCGCGACACCGGTCGCCCGGTCCTGTTCGGGACGATAGGACTCGCTGAGCACGCGCGTGACCGTGGCGATGCGTTGAATCTGACGATCGATCGCCGCGACATATCGATAATGCGGGTGCGACGCAGGAATCGCGTCCTTGATCAGCAGATAGGCGTTCTGCAGCGACGCGAGCGGATTGTTGATCTCATGCGCAACGCGCCCGGCCATCTGTCCCATGGTCACCAGACACTCGACTTCCCGCGCTGCATCTCGCGCGCGTTCCGTATCCTCGACCAACGCATCCGGGTCGTTCATCGCGCTAAGAATCACCTTTTGAACTGCGGATTGCGAGTCAGGAACCAACAGGGCCGGGACCGGTGACCGGTCCAGGCCCTGAGTTCGAATAAAATGTCCTGCTCCACGCTAGATCGGAGGGACGCGTCGTCCGGCCACCAAGCCCAGCACCAGCGTGACCAGGAAACCGATCAGGAAAATCAGGAACAGGATCTTGGCAATTCCGGCCGACGCGACCGCAATGCCGCCGAACCCGAACAGCGCGGCCACGATCGCCACGATGAAGAATGCCAGTGCCCAGCGCAACATGATGCCCTCCCTCAATTGTTTGCCATGCACGATGGAGACGCCGGCCGCCCCGGGGTTTGGACATGGCCGCTCTCCTGTTGATTTCCGACAGGAGAGACGCCATCTTCTGTCGGAACTCTACAGGAGAGCAGCTACGATGGCCCCACCCGCCGATATCGTCCGCGGT
Source organism: Gemmatimonadales bacterium (assembly GCA_050732955.1). Classification (GTDB taxonomy): domain Bacteria; phylum Gemmatimonadota; class Gemmatimonadetes; order Gemmatimonadales; family GWC2-71-9; genus Palsa-1233. The sequence goes on from JBOHRY010000258.1 coordinate 6,799, forward strand.
ACCCTCGACCTCCTGGTCCTCAAGACACTCACCGACGAGCCGATGCACGGGTGGGGGATTTCCCAGCGCATCCAGCAGATGTCGCGCGGGGTTCTCGACGTCAATCAGGGCTCCCTGTACCCGGCGCTGCAGCGCCTCGAGCAGAAGGGGTGGCTGGACAACGAGTGGCGCATCACTGACCACAACCGGCGGGCGAAGTACTACCGGCTCACTGCCGCCGGCCGGCGGGCACTGCATCAGGAAACCGCGTCGTGGCGACGGTACGTCGCGATGGTGGACCTGATCCTCACCGAAGCCTGACGATGGAACGCGTGCGCACCTTCGCTGCGCGTTTCCGGGGATTGTTGGGCGGCAACCGCGCCGACCGCGCACTCGACGCCGAGATCCGGTTGCACCTCGAACTCGAAACCGAGAAGAATCTGGCGCTCGGCCTGTCGCCCGCCGAAGCGCGGCGCCAGGCGAGGCTCGCCTTCGGCGCCGTGGAGGCGATGAAGGAGGAGCATCGCGATGGCCGCGGGATCGGCTGGATAACCGGGGCGCTGGCCGATGTGCGATACGCGGTTCGAGGTCTCGCGCGCCACCCGGCGGTCGGCGTGGCTGCGATACTCACCCTTGCCATTGCCGTCGGCGCCAATACGGCGATCTATTCGGCGGTAAACGCGGTGATGTTGCGGCCGTTGCCGTTTCATGATCCGTCGCGACTGGTGATGCTCTGGGAGGAGAATCCGGAGCGCGGCTGGCATCTCAACGTGGTGGCTCCGGCGAACTATCTCGACTGGAAGGCAGAGACACCGGCATTCGCGGACGCGGCGGCGTACTTCGCGTACCCCAATTCGCAGACGCTCACCGGTGGTGGTGAACCCCGGGTCCTCACCACCTCCTCGGTCACCGGGAATTTCTTCTCGGTGCTGGGCCTGCGCGCCGAGCTCGGCCGCGGGTTCACTGCCGACGAAACGTGGGACAACGGTTCCCACGGCGTGGTGATCAGCGATCGACTCTGGCGCACCCAGTTCGCCGCCGATCGCGCCATCATCGGCCGGACCGTCGAGCTCAATGCGCGGCCGCACCAGATCATCGGCGTGATGCCGCCGGAGGTCCGCTTTCCCGAAGCCGACACCGATATCTGGACGTCCTTCAGCTGGCCGCCGGCGCAGCGCAATCAGGTCAGCTTCCGGCGGGCGCACTACATTCGCGCGATCGCGCGTCTCAAACCGGGCGTATCGCTCGACCAGGCGAACGCCGCATTGCAGGTGGTGGTCAAGCGACTGCAGCGCGACTATCCGGTGACCAATACGCTGATGGGCGCCGGGATGACCCCGCTCCATGCCTTCCTGGTCGGCGACACGCGAGTTCCCCTGCTGGTGCTGCTCGCAGCGGTTGGCCTCCTGTTGCTGATCGCCTGCGCCAACATCGGTAACCTGCTGCTGGTACAGGCCGGCGGCCGGAGCCGCGAAGCGGCATTGCGACTGGCACTCGGCGCGAGCCGGCCCCGGTTGATCCGCCAGGCCCTGGCGGAGAGCGCGGTGCTGGCCGTCACCGGCGGCATTGTCGGACTGGCGCTCGGATGGTGGGGAACGCATGTCCTGGGCGCGCTGCAACCCGGAATCCTTCCCGTGAGCTCGGTCAGCGTGAGCTGGAACGTGGTGGGGTATGTGGTCGCGATCACCACGTTGAGCGCCATGCTCTTCAGCGTGGCCCCGATGCTCTGGACCGGCCGCCGGGCGCCTGCCGAAGCACTCAAGAGTGGTGGGCGCGGCGGCGACGCCACGCACTGGATGCGGCGCTGGCGGCGGGCGCTTGTTGTGGCCGAAGTGGCACTCGCGCTGGTGCTCACCCTCGCGGCGGGATTGCTGGTGCGCTCGTACCGCCAGCTCGCGGAGGTCAACCCCGGCTTCGATCCCGACGGCGTACTGGCCATCGCGATGAACGTTCCTGGCGCGCGCTACGACAACGCGGCGAAGATCTCGGGATTTTACGACGCCCTGGTGCGTCGTGTCGCAGCGCTTCCCGATGTCGAATCAGCGGCGGTGGTCTCGTCGCTGCCGCTGACCGGCGGAGTCGGCTGGACCAGTGACTTTACCGCCGAGGGTCGCGCGCCCGACGCGTACGGCGTGGACGTAGCGCATCGCGAACTGAGTCCGGACTATTTCCGCACCATGCGGGTGCCGATTCTCAAGGGCCGCGACTTTACTCCGGACGACCACCTGAACGGCGAGCAGGTGGTGCTGATCAATCGTGCGCTGGCCGAGAGTTACTTCCGCGGAGAAGATCCGATCGGCCGGCGCATCACCTTCGATCGCGTGCCGGATTCGAGTTCAACCTGGCGGACGATCGTCGGTGTCGTGGGCGACGAACGCCAGGCGGCGCTCGCTACCGCGTCGAAAATCGAATTCATCACGCCGCAGGATCAGGCGCCGTCGACCTTCATGAACCTGATGGTGCGTACGCGCCGGGATCCCGTATCGCTGGTGCCGGCGATCCGGCACGTGGTGCACGAGATGGATCAGGGCATTGCGTTCACCAGCGCGCAATCGATGGATGAGGTGCGCGACCAGTCGCTGGCGACCGCGCGATTCCTGATGGTGCTGCTCTTCGGATTCGCGGCGGCGGGGTTGCTGCTGGCGGCGATCGGCGTATACGGCGTGATGGCACATCTCGCGCGGACGCGGGTGCGCGAGATGGGAATCCGGATCGCGCTCGGCGCGGCAGCGTCGAATGTGCGCTGGCTGGTGGTGCGCGAGGGCCTCCAGCTGAGCGCGGTCGGATTGATCATCGGGTTGGGCGTCGGCTCGGTCGCGAACCACGCCATTCGGGCTCTGCTCTATCACGTAACGCCGGGAGACACCGTCACTGTCGTCGCGGTCTCTGCCGTGCTGATGACGACGGCGGTGGTGGCGACCTGGTTGCCGGCGGCGCGAGCGAGCCGGGCGGATCCGATGGAATCGCTGCGGTCGGAGTAGGGGTCCGCGACGGCAACTCAATGCCTGGTCTTGTACGCCAGCGACACGCGCAGCTCGGGAATGGTGCGGTTGTTATGCGTGCCGTTGGCGTAGTGACTGACCCGCATGAAATAGTTACCCTGGATGACCAGCACCAGGTCCCCCGGCACCGGAATGTTCGCCTCGGCCAGGCCGAATGACGTGAAATGGTCGGCACCATTGGCACCATTGATGGTGTGCGTGTACGCCGGTTGATACCGCAGGATGAGATAGGGATCGGTGTTGCGTTCGATATTCAACGACAACGTGGCTCCGAGACCCGGACCAAAGTCGTACGTCCTCGGTCCGATCCCGGCACCCGGCGCGTTGATCCCCGCCAGCACGACGGCGTCCGCGCCGACGAGTGTCCGGTACCAGAATCGTTCGATGATGTGCTT
>JBOHRY010000259.1:0-3488 GCA_050732955.1 Gemmatimonadales bacterium
CCTGCGGCTGGGCTTCATCGGCCTGCGCATCGGCGAACTCACCGGCGGTGCCTCGCATTTTCGCGATGCCGAGAGCGAATTCGAATGGACCACCGAGCTGCAGCCTCAGTGGCCGATGGGATGGTACGCCCTGGGCACGGCGGAGTTGGCGGAAGCCGATGCCTATCCGTCGGGGATGCGCGCGCTTTTCCATGCCCTCGGACGCGACGTGTTCCGCCCTGCGGCGCACGATCTGGCGCACAGCGCCCGCGTCGATTCGATGTTTATCCGCGGTGTGGTCGACCTGGGCAACGATGCGCTCAGGAGCGGAATCGGTGCGCACCTGTCGGCGGCGCTCGAGGCGTTGCGCGAAGTCAGCGGCACTCCGGCGAGCCATAATCGTGATGTCCTCCTGGTGCGGGGCCGGGTCGAGCGCGAGGTAGGCGATGTCGACTCGGCCGTGGTGATCTTCCGCGCCTTGATCGGCCGCGATCCGTCCGACGCCATGGCCAACCTGGAATTGGCGCGCACGACGCTGGCTGCCGGACGCAGCTCCGGCGTGCAGCCGTGGTATCGGGGCCTCTCGATCGCCGACAGCGCCACGCTGTCGTTGTACCGCTCCGACCTCGCGCTGGTCATGTCGGACTCCGCGTTGCGGGCCTTCGATGCCGCGAAGGGTGACGGACACGTTACCGCGGCGCGCAAGTTCTGGGATTCGCGCGATCCCGAGGGGCTCAACGGCAGCGCGGACCGCCTGCGCGAACACTACCGGCGCATCGCCTACGCCCATCGCCGCTACCCGCTGGTGCCGCCGGGGCACCAGTACGACAGTCTCATCGGTTTCGATGCCACCGGCTCCCGCTTCGACGATCGCGGACGGATCTACGTCCGGCACGGTGAACCCGACGCCCGGACTTCGCTCTCGATAGCGGGTATACCACCCAACGAGTCGTGGATCTATCACCGGCCGCACGGTGATCTGCTCTTCAACTTCGCACAGCCCGATACCGCCCAGGGATTCCGGATGTACGAGAGTCTCTTCGACATTCTGGCGCTGGGTGCCGCCGCGCGCGCTACGGGGCAGGCGGATGTCCGCGCCCGCCTGGATTCCGGTACGCCGGTCGTGACGTATGGCGCCGGGTGGACCGCGCAGGCGGCGGAGGAGCTCCTCTATTCCCGGCAGAAGCTGAGTCCTGTTTATCGGCGAATCCTCGCGGCCGGAAAACAGGGAGCTGCCGCGCTGCAGCAATCGGAACGCGCGGCGGGTCGCGAGAGCATCCTGGTCGGCCTGCAGACCGATTCGTGGTCGTTGCACTACGAGTTGCCGCTCACGGCGAACATCGATGTCGTTGCGGTCGGGAGCGACTCGGCCGGAACGGAGCTGCAGGTCGTCTTCGCGATTCCAGGCACCGACCTGTACGCGCGTCCGACGCCGGGACTGGTGGTGTATCCGATCCGGATGCGTGTGGCCGTTCGCAACGCCGCGGGGCAGGTCGTCGTCGCCGTGGACACGCTTCGCAACTTCGTGGCGGAACATCAGGTGCCGCTCGACGGCCGGCTGCTTGGCCGGTTGCCGCTGCACGTACCGCCTGGAGCCTACACGGTTCGCGTCGCGCTCGAGACGCCGAGTCGTGGACTGGTGACGCATCCCGAGGCGGTACAGGTGGCGGCGCTCCATGCGAGCACCGTGGAAATCTCCGACCTGGCGCTCGGCGCGCGCAGCGTGCCGCTCCCTTGGTTGATCGGGACCGCCGACACCGCATGGGTGAGCCCGCTCCACGGTTTCAAGGCCGGGGAGCCGATGCAGGTATTCTTCGATGTCGGTGGTGTGGCACCCGGCGCCTCCTACCGGGTGCAGCTCACCGTCATGCGAGCGGGACGGAGCGACGCCCAGATGCAGATCGGGTTTACCGCGGTGGCCACCGGAACGCCGGACCTCTTCCATCGGGAGATCGGTCTGGGCCGGCTTGCCACCGGGAGTTACGTCTTGCAAGTCACCGTTTCGACTCCAGCGGGAGATCGAGCTGTGCGACAGCGCGCGTTCGTGGTGACCCGGTGACGCCCCACCGGCAATGCTGTGCCGTGGCATTGGTGGTCGACGCTGTAACGCCTTCGACCCCGTCCGCCGGGAGCTGGGCATTGGCCAACTCAAGCCCGGCCCGTACCAGCTGGAGGTCACGGTCACTACGGCCAGCGGGGCGAAGGTGGTGCGCCGGGGTGAATTCACGGTCGTGAAGTAGCTGTCGGCAGGCGCCGTGTGGATAACTTCGCGATATATTTGATTTGTGATGTGGACACTGGCGATGCCGATGGTTACTGGCGATTTCCGCGCATTGCCGGGTACTGTTTTTTTCCCTAGGTTGCTCCCCTCTTCGCCATTCTGCTTTTCACCTTGGGCAATTGAGGACCGGGCATCATGAGCACCTCTGCGACGCGAGGCGCGGTGGACTTGTCGCCGAATGCCGTCACCGTACTTGAAAAGCGCTACCTCATCAAGGACGATGCTGGCCTCCCCGCCGAGCGACCTGAGGATCTCTTCTGGCGCGTCGCAACCACGATCGCCGGGCCTGATGCGCGCTATGGCAGCTCGCAGCAGGCGGTGACCGAGCTGGCGCGCGCCTTCTACGAGCTCATGGCCCGCCGGGAATTCATGCCCAACTCACCGACGCTCATGAACGCCGGGCGTCCGCTGGGCCAGCTGTCGGCGTGCTTCGTCCTCCCGGTGGACGACACCCTGTCCAACGGCGAAAGCGGCATCTACGACACGCTCCGCGCCATGGCGCTGGTGCATCAGTCGGGTGGTGGCACCGGCTTCTCGTTCTCGCGGCTTCGGGCGCGGAACGACATCGTGCGCTCCACCATGGGAGTCGCGTCCGGGCCCGTCTCGTTCATGTCGCTGTACGACTCGTCCACCGATGTGGTCAAGCAGGGCGGGACGCGCCGCGGCGCCAACATGGGGATCCTGCGCGTCGATCATCCTGACATTCTCGACTTCATCGCCTGCAAGAACGACATCACCAAGATCACCAACTTCAACATCTCGGTTGCGGTCACCGATGCATTCATGCAGGCGCTGGCGGCCGACGGCGAATACGACCTGGTGGACCCGCGCACACACGCGGTGACCGGCAAGCTCCGCGCGGCGATGATCTGGGAGAAGATCGTGCACGGCGCATGGAAGACCGGTGAGCCGGGTGTGTTCTTCATCGACCGCGCCAACCGCTACAACCCGGTGCCGCATCTCGGCTCGTACGAGGCGACCAATCCGTGCGGCGAGCAGCCGCTGCTGCCGTACGACGTCTGCAACCTCGGCTCGATCAACCTGGGTGCGTTCGTCAACGAGCGCGGCGATATCGACTGGGAGCGGCTGCGGCAGGCGGTCCAGCTGAGCACGCACTTCCTCGAGAACGTGATTGACGCCAACAACTATCCGCTGCCCGAGATCACATCGCTCGCCCAGCGGATCCGGCGCATCTGGCTCGGCGTGATGGGCCTCGCGGATCTCTTCA
>JBOHRY010000260.1:0-5374 GCA_050732955.1 Gemmatimonadales bacterium
GCTCTGGGCTCCGGGCTCTGGGCTTGAATTTCAAGGTTCCCGGGCTAAAGCCCGGGCTCGGCTCGGGCTCGGCTGCCCGCCCTTACGCAAAGGCGATAATGTCCCAAGCTCCTCCCGATGATCGCCTGCCGCGAACCCTCGGCCTCTGGAGTGCCGCTGCTGTCCTGATCGGCACCACCATCGGCAGCGGAATCTTCAAGGTTCCCAGCGTCGTGGCCAAGGATCTCGGCGCGGCTGGCCCGATGATCCTCGTCTGGGCCCTGGGCGGTCTGGTCACCCTCACCGGTGCGCTTTCGATCGCCGAGATGGCGGCGGCGTTTCCCCGCTCAGGGGGAATCTTCGCGTACATCCTCGAGAGCGAGGGCCGGTTCTGGGCCTTTCTCTACGGCTGGAGCGAACTCACCGTCATTCGCGCCTCGGCGATCGGCGGAATCTCCAGCATTTTCGCGCAGTATCTCGGGCATTTCGTCCCGCTCAGCGAGCAGGGTGAGCGGTACGCTGCGGCGGCGACGATCATCGTCATTTCGGCGCTCAATTACGTGGGTATCTCCTACGCCGCCGTGCTGATGAACTTCACCACGGTGCTCAAATACGGCGCGCTGGTCGGCTTGACCTTGTTCGCCTTTACGGCCGGGACCCATGCCACGCCGGCCGCGCCATCAGCGCTTGCCGTTACCGGATCGGCGATCCTCACCGCGCTGGTGCCGGTGATGTATACCTACGACGGCTGGTCGAATCTTTCCTTCATTGGAGGCGAAGTCCGGGACCCGGGTCGGAACCTGCCGCGCGCCCTGATCCTGGGAACCGGCGCCATCGTGGTCATCTACCTGCTGGTCAACCTCGCCTACCTCTACTTGCTGCCGGTGCCGGCGATCGCGGGCGCCGAACGGGTCGCCGCCGCCGCCGCCGAACGCATCCCGATGTTCGGCAGCGCCGGTGCCGCGATCATCGCGGGGATGGTCATGGTGTCGTGCTTCGGTTCGGTCAACGGGTCGTTGATGACCGGACCACGAGTCTTCTTCGCCATGAGCGATCGCGGCCTGCTCTTCCCGGTGATCGCCAGGATTTCGCCCCGATTCCAGACGCCTGGCGTCGCGATCTGGCTGGCCGCAGCACTCGCCGTGACATATGTGCTGCAGAACTCGTTCGCGCAGCTGGCCGACCGTTTCGTCCTCGGCACCTGGCCGTTCTACGCCCTGGCCGTGGCCGGTGTCTTCATCCTCCGGAAAAAGCGGCCCGACCTGCCGCGTCCGTATCGCACCTTCGGCTATCCGGTGACCCCAGCGCTCTTCCTCCTGGCCTCGATCGGCATGATGGTGAACGGGCTGGTCACCAATCCCCGGGACAATGGGGTGACGTTCGGGATCATCCTGGCAGGGATTCCGGTGTACTGGCTCTGGCAGTGGTGGGCGGGGCGCGGCCGGGGCTGACCCGCGGCCATTCCGTCACTGTCCTGCCACGATCTAGTGTGGCGTTTCCGCCGCGCTTGCGACTCACCGGCCGGGCGGTGAAATTATGCCCCGGCAGGGCCGGCCCCCTCTTTCACCTCAAGATCCACAGGAGCGACGATGCAGCGATTCGTGCGTCTGATGCTGGTTGCAACCGCGGTCGTGGCGTTCCTTTTCGTGCCTGGCAGGGCCACGGCGCAGGGTGCCACCACCGGGGCAATTGGCGGGGTCGTGACCGATTCGATGGGGATGCCGATCGAGGGCGCCACGGTGAAGGTGGCAAGCGCCAGCACCGGGCTGACCCGAACGGCGGTCACGGCGACCAACGGACGCTACGTCGTGGGCGGGCTCGAGGTGGACGTGTACCGCGTTTCGGCCGTGGCGATCGGTTACCGCCCGGAGGCGATCGCGGGCGTGCGGGTTACGCTGAGCGCCACGTCGCGGGCCGACTTCAAGATGGGGAAGCAGGTCGTCGAGCTGGCCGAGATCGTGGCGACCGCTGCGCCAGCGGCTGTCGAAATCGCGCCGACCCGCACCGGCGCGCAGACCTTTATCTCCGATTCGCTGATCCGCCGGCTGCCGTCGCTCAACCGTCAGCTGCAGGACTTCGTCCGGCTCACGCCGCAGGTGACGATTTCGCCGTCGGCGCAAAGCGCCATCTCGATCGCCGGACAGAACAACCGCTACAACGCTATCCAGGTGGACGGCACCGACCAGAACGACCGGTTCGGTCTCGGCACCACCGGCGAGCTCGGCGGCCAGGCCAGCGGGCGCGGCATCTCGATCGAGGCGGTGAAGGAGTACGACGTGGTGCTGGCGCCGTACAACGTGACCCAGGGCGGCTTCACCGGCGGGCTGGTGAATGCCATCACCAAGAATGGAACCAACACCCTCGCGGCGACGGCGTTCTATTCCTACCGGAGCCAGGACTACGCGTCGCTGGCGCCGCTGATCCACAAATCACAGTTCAGCATCAAGCAGTTCGGCGGGTCGCTGGGCGGCCCGATCATCAAGGACAAGCTCCACTTCTTCGTCGCCGGTGAACTCAATCGGACCACGAAGCCGGCGGCCGGACCCTATCTCGGCCAGTCCCTGACGATCACCCCGGGTTCGCCCGTCGATTCGGCGACCTTCACCCAGTTCACCAACGACCTCAATCATTACGGGATCGCCGGCGGGAGCGCCGGCCTGGTCAACGATCAGAATCCAATCGCCAACTTCGTGGGTCGCATCGACTACAACCTCAATGACAACTCGCGACTGGTGGTCCGCGAGATCTACGACAACTCGAAGGGCGATGACTTCTCGCGCTCCCAGAGCACTTTCCCCCTGACGTCGAACCAGTTCCGCCGGGCCGAGACGGACAACTCGATCACGGCGCAGATGTTCACCAACATGCGCAACGGCAGCAACAACGAATTGCAGCTGGGATACATCGCGCAGCGCTTCAGCCGGGCGCTGACGTACGTGGGTCCGCAGATCCGTGTGTTCTCGGTGCCATCCGCCACCGGAGCCGGCACGGTTTCGCTGCTCGCAGGCGCCGACTCGAACAGCCACATCAACGGGTTGAACCAGGACTTCTACGAAATCCACGACGATTACACTTTCCCGTTCAAGGGCAATACCGCGCACCTGATCACGGTTGGTACCCGGAGCGACATCTACAAGGTCGTCAATTTCTTCGAGCAGAACCTCTATGGCTCGTGGGCATTCAACGGCCTCACGAATTTCGAGAACGGAATCGCCTCGAGTTACGCCGTTGGCGTCATCCGGAACGGCGTCGATCCGGCGGCCCGGTTCACCGCGGCCAACCTGGCCTTCTATGCGCAGGACCAGTGGACCATCAATCCGACGTTCAACCTGGTCTATGGTCTTCGCGCCGAAGCGCCGCACTTCTTCACCAAGCCGGCACACACCGACTCGGTGCTGGCCAATTTCGGCCGGAACACCGAGGCGGTGCCTTCGAACTGGGAATTCTCGCCGCGAGTGGGATTCAACTGGAACGTGAAGGGTGAGTCGAGAACGCAGGTGCGCGGCGGGATGGGTCTCTTTGCGGGAATCCCGCCCTACGTCTGGCTCTCGAATCTTTTCACCAACTCGGGTCAGGGCCTGGCCCAGCTGACCTGTGCCGGCGGCTCGACCGCGGGACCGGCGCCGGTCTTCACGGCGGGCGAGGTGGGACCGGGGAATAATCCGCAGGTCTGCGCCAATAACGCCGGCCTCAACAGCGGCCTGATCGGGACGGTCAACACGGTCGATCCCAACTACAAGCAGGCCCAGAACCTCCGGGCGACACTCGGCGCCGATCAGCGGCTGCCGCTGGGCATCGTGTTGACGGTGGACGGTACCTACACCAAGGCGCTCGAAGCGCCGTTCATGCAGAACCTGACGCTCTGCAACACCGCTGGCGGCGATGCCATGGCTCCCGCGGGCGGCGGGAACGGCTGCGATCCGCGATTCACCGATCCCCACGGCCGGGCGGTGTACGGCACGATCGGCCTCAACGGAGCGTCAACGCCGGACCGCAAGCTGCCGAATATCTACAGCGGCGGTGTGTACGACCTCGAGAACAGCAACCACGACCACGCGTACGGCGTCGCGTTCACGCTGCGGAAGCGGTTCAGCAATTCGTTCGAGGGAAGCGGTTCGTACAGCTACCAGCGTTCGTTCTCGGTGCAGGATTTCACGTCGAGCGTGGCGGCGTCGAACTTCAACTTCGGCCGCGAATTCGCCGGACGGCTCGACGACAAGTCCACGACCTATGCCTCGGGCTTCGACCAGCCGAACCACTTCGTGATCGCGGTGACCTATACCGCGCCGTGGAAGAAGTTCCCCACGGATATCTCGGTCTTCTTCCAGGGATTCTCGGGGACGCCGTACACCTATACCTACGGCAGAACCGGCACGGCGTCGGGCGACCTCAACGCCGATGGCGTCAGCGGCAACGATCCGATCTACATTCCGAGCGCCGCCGATCTCGCCGACACGACGATGTTCACCAACTTCACCGGCACGGTCGGTCCCTCCGGTCCCGCCAATCCGGCGCGCAACATCTCCCGCACCGAGCAGCGCGATTCGCTGGTCTCGTTCCTCAAGCAGATGCCGTGTCTGAGCAAGCAGCAGGGCAACATCATGACGCCGCGCACCTGCCGCAATCCGTTCTACAAGTACATGGATGTCTCGATCCGGCAGTCGCTCCCCTCGATCGGCGGGCACAAGCTCACGCTCGAGGCGCAGATGTTCAACTTCCTCAACTGGATTCACAGCGACTGGGGCCAGTTCCGCTCGGTGGGTTCGTTTACCGATGTCTTTCTCTTCACCCAGACGGGGATGAAGGCGGACGGCACGCCGACGTTCCGCTTCGATCCGAACCAGGCCAACGTCAGCACACGATTCCCGGTGGTGCAGACCGCAAGTAATTTCTGGCAGGCGCAATTCACATTGCGATATGCGTACTGATAGAAGAGGATCTCTCTGTTGTAGTTTGATTGACGATGCACCGGTTTCTTGCTTGGATGTGTCGCGTTTGCGTCGATCTCTTGCTGTCTGTTGGAATGCCGTCGCCGGTGGGCAGGGTCGGGCGAGCGTCGCTGTTCGGTGCGTGGCTGTACGAGCGGATCGTTTCGATTTCGCTCGACTGGCCTTGCGTCGCGTTTCACCGCATCGAGCTGGTGCCCGATGGGGTGAGGCTGGCGCTTCTCGGCCCGCGGACCGTCCCGCCGACAGCGGTGGCGCTTGCAGTATCGCGTGCGATACGCCGGGAACTGCAGGCGGAGGTACAGACCTGGTGCGGACTCAGAGACGGGCGGGCCGTCTTCAAGCCGGAGTTTCGAGTTGTTGTCGATACAGCACTGCCCGAGATGCACTCCGCAGCGTAATCAATACGCCTTCTCTCGTCTTACTTCTCTCCCACTTCTCTCTTTTCC
>JBOHRY010000261.1:0-2142 GCA_050732955.1 Gemmatimonadales bacterium
GATGTCATCAACGATCTGGCGGGCGCGGCTCGTCCCGTCGAACTCAAGCTCTACGGACCGGATCTCAGTGCGCTCGAGGCGTACGGGCGCAAGCTTGCCACGCCGCTGGCGAAGATCGACGGCATCGAGGACCTGTACGACGGCGTGAGCGAACCGAGCGCCGAACTCCGGATGACGATCGATGGCCCCAAGGCGAATCGAGCTGGACTGACCCTCGAACAGGTCAGCAGCCAGGTCAGCGGTGCACTACTCGGCGTGGATGCCGGGACCGTGCGCCTGGAGGACCGCTCGATCAACGTGCGAGTGCGCGCCCCGGATGCGGTGCGTTTCGATCCGCAGCAACTGGCGGTCCTTCCGATCGTGTCGCCGACGGGATCCAATCCCGCGCCCCTTGGCACGGTGGCGAGCTTTCGTCCGGTGGAAACGCGGGCCGAACTGCTGCGCGAGAACCAGCAGCAGATGATCGACGTGACGGCGGACATCAGCGGACGCTCGCTTGGCGCCATCATGAAGGACGTCAAGGGTGTGCTGGACGAGAATCCACCGCCGGCCGGCATCCGGCTGGAGGTAGCCGGTCAATACCGCAGCCAGCAGGCGGCATTCCGCGCGCTGCTGCTGGTGCTTGGACTCGCGGCCCTGAGCGTAGTGACGGTGATGGTGGTCCAGTTCCGGTCGTTCATCGAGCCGCTGGTGGTCCTGCTCGCGGCACCATTGTCGTTCGTCGGCGCTCTCGTGCTGCTGTTGATCACCGGCACCGTGCTCAACGTGTCCAGCTTCATGGGGCTCATTCTGCTGGTCGGACTGATTGTAAAGAATGGTATAATACTGCTGGACTTCACCCATCACCGGATGCGCAACGGCGGCCTGGCGCTGGAGCCGGCGATCCGCGAGGCGGGACGGATCCGGCTGCGACCCATCCTGATGACGACGCTCTGCACGCTCTTCGGCCTGCTGCCGCTCGCCCTGGGGCTGGGCGCCGGCAGCGAGCTGCAGCGACCGCTCGCCCTTGCGGTCATCGGAGGGCTGGCGCTCTCGACGCCGATCACGCTCTTCGTGGTGCCGACGTTGCTGGTCGCGATCCGCGGGAGGGATTACCGGGAAAGCGGCGCCAGCGCCGTCAGTGCTTGAGCGCGATGAACCAGGCGTGAATCATCGGACCCCTGGGGCCCCGGCCGCGTCCGCGCCCGGCAGTGGGCGGAGGAGTGCTGGAATCGGATGCGGGCGGTGGTCCGTATTCGGGTTGAAAGAGATAGGCCATGTGCTTCACCGGATCGACCGCGATCGTCTTGGCACCGGGTTGCGTCGTCACCGTGGCGACGACGGTGTAGTGATCCGGTGAGTCCTCGTGCGCGACGGTCACGTTGCCGGAACGCCCGGCCGGAATGTAGATCAGCGTCTCCGACGGATCCCATCCCAGAGCGTCCACGCCGTCGCCGTTGGTAATCTGGGCCACGACTTTTCCCGACTTCGAGTCAACCACGACCGACGTGCCGCCACATCCCGAGAAGATCCGGTTGGTGTTGCGGTCGAGCGCGATCCCGGTCGGCCCTTCGCACGGCGCGATTGGCCAGATCGCGACGGATTTCATCGCCTTGACGTCCACCACCTGGATCTCCTCCTTGCCTTCCAGGTTCACGAAGATGGTGCCTTTGCCGTCGCTGGCAGCGCCTTCAGGACCGCTGTCGTCGAGATTGACGGTTCCGGCGATGTCACCGGTCGCGGCGTCGAGAACCACGACTGTTCCGATTGGACGGCTGTGATTGGTCAGGATGATCCTGTCCCGGTAATCATCAGCCATGATGCCATCGAGCCCGCCAGTCGGCACCTTGATCTTCTTGATCACGGCGAGCGTCTTCAGATCGAACATCGTCACCGTCTAATCGCCCGCCGCGGTCACGAAGCCGTGTCCCGACTTCTCGGACAGCGCGATGCCGTGGTTGCGTGGCGTGTCGGGGATGTCACCGAGGACCTTCCCGGTCGGCCCGTCGATCACCATGACGTGCGTGCTGAGGGACACGAAGACACGGCCCGTACCGGCTTCCGCAGTGACATAGTCGGTGCCGCCGGTGCCGCCGATGTCGACCTTGTTGACCGTGAAGGTCTGCGCCGAAAGGGTTGTCGGGAGTATCGCAACCGCGGCGA
>JBOHRY010000262.1:0-3232 GCA_050732955.1 Gemmatimonadales bacterium
CCCGATCTCTGGGCTGTCGATGTCGCGAGCGGAGCGCTCACACAACTCGATACCTGGCCGGGAGTCGAGCGCAATCCCGAGTGGAGCGACGACGGATCCGCCATTTACTTTCTGTCGGATCATGACACTCGGTACAACGATATCTGGCGTGTGGCGGTGACCGGTGGCGAGCCGACTCGAGTCACTACCGAAGGCAACGTCAACAACATCGTCGCCCGCGCCGGCGTCAACGGACTGTACCTTTCGCTGATCCAGCCGGACGGCCAGTTCCACACCGCGCGGATCGCCGACAACGGCAAGGTCGAACCGGTCTGGGCGCACGGAAACACCTTCCCGCTCGACGTCGACCCCAAGTCTGATTCGATCTACGTCGCCGAGATTCGGCAGGGCGGCAGTTTCGGCGCTCGAATCGTCCCGAATCGACCTGGCGGCGATGGTCACGAGTTGTCCGCTGGCGGCGACGATCTGTTCCAGTTCGTGTCAAACGATGGCCGGACCTACCTCTACCTCATTCCGACCGGGGCCACCACCGACATCGGGATGATGGACCGCGTCACCGGAACCAAGAAGCGGCTCACCAATACGCCGGCCTCGGAGGAAGCACCGCAACTCGCCGCCGACGGGAAGACGGTGATTTTCCAGCGCACGCCCCCGATCCGGCGGATTGCGGTGGCAGATCTGTCGAAGATGCTGGGGAAGCATTAGGCGTTAGGCGTTAGGGAAGTGTTATCCCGAGCGCAGCTCGGGACGAACGGATGAGGCGGATTGGACGGATTATGCGGATCGAGCAGACGCTGAGTTTCCTCGCGGCACTGGGGATCCTGTCGATGGTGAGGGTTGCGCCGGTCGCGGGGCAAGCTCGCCCGCCGGTTCCGGGGCAGCCGTACCAGTACTGGGATGTGCTCGAGGCGGATGGCGGCGCCCGCAAGGTCTACTTCCGCAACGATTCGCCGACACCGCTCACGATCACCGAATTGGACGTCCAGCGTTGCGAGAACACTCGCCAGCAATGCGGCAGCTATCCGGCGAACCTGGTCGTGCAGCCCGGCAAGACGGTCGTCGCGTTCAAGATCGAGCGGTACGACAACAAGCTCGGCTGGAGTTTCGCCTACACCTTTCGCACGCGCGGCCAGACGCAGACGGTGATGCCATCGAGCCCACCGGGCGTCGGCATGGCCGCCACGGTGCAGACGGTGCCGGTTGATTCGCTGGCGCCTGCGGTGGCGGCGTGGACGGAGAATGGGTCGTGCGGAATAGCCAGGGTTCCCAACCTGCCTGAGGGACATCGCGCGCTGATGATGGTCTTCGGGACACCAAGCCAGCCAACCGCGCGGATGGTGATGGTGCGACTCGACGCCAACGGCTCGCCATACGATTACATGGATATGCGGCGCGAGGTCAGCGATTCCGGACCAGATCCGCGACGCTCGCAGATCACACTCGACCTGGTGCGCCAGACCGCGATGGTGCAGAACAGTGGCGGCGGGCAGCCGGCGGCGTTGTTGCGGGCGAGCGGCGCGAACCTGCTCACGGCGGCGTCGCTGGGAATGCCGGGCGAGACGATTGCGCGGATGGTCAAGGAATGCGGAGGATCCCCGCGCTCCCCTTGACAGCGCTCCCGCCAACCCGCACTCTCAGCCTTCTCTCCATTTCCCGCATCCAGCGAGCTTCTGATGCCACCGACCCATTGGGATACCGGCAATATCGCGTTCATGCTGGTCTCCACCTCGCTGGTGATGCTGATGACCCCCGGCCTCGCCTTCTTCTACGGCGGACTGGTCGGCCGCAAGAACGTGCTGACGATCATGATCCAGAGCTTCGTGTCGATGGGTGTCACGACGGTGCTCTGGGTGGTCTGCGGCTACTCGATGGCGTTCAGCGGTTCGTATGGCGATCCCGTCAATCCCGATATCGGCGGCGTGATCGGCAACTTCCACATGGCATTCCTCCACGGCGTGACCGCGACGACTCCCTTCCCCGCGTCGCCCACCATCCCGCTCGTGGTATTCATCGCATACCAGATGATGTTCGCGCAGATCACCCCCGCGCTGATCACCGGCGCCTTCGCCAACCGGGTGACCTTCAAGGCATACCTGCTCTTCCTCGTCGCCTGGCTGCTGCTGGTCTATTTCCCGGTGGCGCACATGGTGTGGGGCGGCGGGATCCTGCAGAAACACGGCGTACTCGATTTCGCCGGCGGCATCGTGGTGCACGCCACCGCCGGATTCGCCGCCCTCGCCGCCGTGTTCTACGTCGGTAAACGCCGCGTCGCCGATGCGGGTCTCCACTCGATCCCGCTCGTCGCCCTCGGCACCGGACTGCTCTGGTTCGGCTGGTACGGCTTCAACGCCGGGAGCGAACTCAAGGTCGACCCGGTCACGTCGCAGGCATTCCTCAACACCGACATCGCCGCGTCGGTCGCCGCGATGACCTGGCTGATCCTGGCGTGGAGCATCGAGAAGAAACCGAAGTTCGTGGGGCTCCTGACCGGATCGATCGCCGGGCTCGCCGCCGTCACGCCCGCGGCGGGATACGTCACGCTGGACACCGCGGTGCTGATCGGGATCGGGGCGGGTACCGTCTGCTACTACGCGGTCTGGCTCAAGAACAAGTTGCAATGGGACGACGCGCTGGATGTCTGGGGCGTGCACGGCGTGGGCGGGATGCTCGGCGTGATCTCGCTGGCGATCTTCGCCAACAAGCTGGTGAATCCTGATGGCGGCGCTGACGGACTGCTTCGCGGCGGCACGGAATTCTTCATGAAGGAGGTCGGCGCCGTGGTGGGGGCGGCCGCGTACGCGTTCATCTTCACCTACATCATGCTCAGGGTGATCGACGCAATCACGGCCGTGAAGGTGACGCCCGCCGACGAGGAGATGGGACTCGACCAGTCCCAGCACGGCGAACAGGCATACATCTGAATCGCCGGCACGCGGCTCGAAGCGCCGCGCTCGCGCTGCTGCTGCTTGGGACCGCTGCGTGCGCGGTGCTCCATCCGGTGACCGGCCCGGTCGTGGCCGACCGACCGGGATACACCGACACGCCCACCTCACTCCCCGCGCGAGGATACCAGCTCGAGAGCGGGATCACCGACGATCATGCCAACGACGTCCTCTATCGCAGCGTCGGCGAGGTGCTCTTCCGCGCGGGCGTCGGACACAGCGTCGAACTGCGCTTCTTCGGGAATTCGTACTGGGTGCGCTCGAGCCGTTACGCCCGGAGCACGCAGGGA
>JBOHRY010000263.1:0-2612 GCA_050732955.1 Gemmatimonadales bacterium
CTGCGACGCCCGACACCGCAGCCGCGCACCGTGCTGCCGACTCCGCGGCCGCCGTGCGGCGCCGCTTCGAGCTGCGCGACCTCGCCACCGGAAAAGTGGAGTCGTGGCAGGACGTACAATCGGGCGCCTTCTCGCCGACCGGAACTCACCTTCTGCTTCGGCGGAGGCCGGTGACGGCCGGTGGCACAAGTGCGGCGCCAGGCGGTGCGCCGGGCGCGGGAGCCGGTGGAGGCCGCGGCGGCGGTACTGGCGCTCCTGACGGCAAGGGCAACGACGCCCTCCTGCACGACCTCACCACGGGACACAGCCTCTTTCTCGGCAGCGTCGAGGACGCGGTGTTCAGCCGGACCGGTGATCTGCTCGCGTATACCGTCGGGGCCGCGATTCGCGACGGCAACGGTCTCTTCGTGATCGATCTCAAGACCGGCACGACGCACGTGCTCGACAACGATGCGATGGTCTACAGCCACCCGACCTTCACCGACGACGGGCGCGGTCTCGCCGTACTCAAGGCGAAGGATCTCCCCAAACTCCGCGAGCATGCCGTCCTGCTGGAAGCGTTCCCGGACGTGCGTGCGGCGTTCACGTCCGATCCGGAGCCGGCACGGCCGGTCATCCTCGAGCCGACCAAGGTGGCAGACTTTCCCCACGGGTTCGTGCTCAGCGATCGTGCTCCACTCAGCTGGAGCGATGACAACCATCGCGTCTTCGTGAGCATGATGCCGCAGACCGCCGCGGCCGACACCTCGCGACACAGGAACGCCGATTCAGTCGCGGATGTTGATGTCTGGCGGGCCCAGGACGAACGAGTGCAGTCGTACCAGATGGCGCGCGCCGAGGCCGATCTCAACTTCGGATTCCGCGAAGCCTTCGACGTGGCCACCGGCAAGTTCATCCGGCTGGCCGATTCCACGATGAAGGAGCTCGAGGTTGCACCGGACGGCCGCTGGGCCGTCGGGCGCGACATCCGCGGTTACATCTCCGATTACGAGCCGCCGCGCGCCGACATCTATCGCGTGAACACCGCGACCGGCGAACGCACCCTGATGCTCAAGAGCGAGCTCATCGGGCCGCACGTCGTCGGGATCTCGCCCGATGGCAAGCACTATCTCTACTGGAAAGAGAACAAGTACCAGGACTACCTGCTCAACTCGGCAACGACCAGGACCCTGGCCACCGCTTCGACGCCCAGTTTTATCGACACCGAATTCGACCATCCGGGACCCAAGCCAGCATTCGGTGTCGCCGGGTATGCGAAGAACGGCAGCGGCGTCATCGTCGAGCACCGGTACGACCTCTGGCTCCTGCCGTATGACGGATCCGCCCCGCGTGTGCTCACGGCGGGCGTCGGCAGCAAGCAGGAGATCAAGTTCCTCCCGGTCCGACTCGATCCGATCGATCCGGCCGCGCCGCGGGCCGAGCGCGATGGACGCACCTTCGACCTGTCGCAGCCGCTGACTCTCTCCGCATACGGGGAGTGGACCAAGAAGGACGGTTTCTACCGGCTAGCCGGCGGAGCGCTCACGCCCCTCGTCTTCGAGGACGCGTCGTTCAGCACGCCGGTCAAGGCGGCGCACGCTGACCGCTATCTGCTCACCCGTCAGACGTTCGCGGAGTTTCCCGATCTCCGGATCGCCGGGCCCGGCCTCGCCGACTCACGCAAGATCACGGACGCGAATCCGCAGCAGGCCGAATTCCTCTGGGGACATCGGGTGCTCTTCGATTACAAGATCAAGGATGGAACCCACCTCCAGGGCATTCTGGCGCTCCCCGATGACTACCAGCCGGGGCAGAAGCGCCCGATGATCGTGAGCTTCTACGAGAAGAACTCGCAGAACATGCATCACTACACGGCGCCGTCCTACCTCACCGGAATGGGCTCGCTACCGATGGAAGCGGTCTCGCGGGGTTACATCACCATGTTCGCCGATGTGCACTTCCACACCGGTTCATCGCACAGCGACATGTTGGAGGCGGTCGAGGCCGCAACAAGGAAAATCATCGAGCTCGGCTACGCCGATCCGAAGCACATCGGTCTCAACGGTCACAGCTACGGTGGCGAGGGCGCCGGCTTCATTGCGACGCGGTCGCGGATGTTCGCCGCGGTCGGCGTCGGTGCGGGCGTTTCGGACCTGTACAGCGACTTTGCGCAGAGCTGGGGCTGGTCGTATCAGATCACGGCCGGCGCATCCGGCCAGAACGGGCTCGACTACTATCTCTACGGCCAGGGCCGCTGGGGTTTCTCGCCCTGGGACAAGCCCGACGTCTATCACTTCGAGTCGTCGCTCACGCACGCGCCGGAAGCCACCGCGGCAATCCTGATCATGCACGGCACCGCCGACCCCACCGTGTCATTCATGGAAGGCCTCAAGTTCTACACCGCGCTCCGTTACAACAAGAAAGACGCGACCATGCTGGCGTACCTCAACGAGGGGCACGGCCTGCGCGGACTCGCCAACCGGCGCGACCTGACCATCCGCTACTTCCAGTTCATGGATCACTACCTCAAGGGGGCGCCGGCACCGAAGTGGATGACCGAAGGCGTACCGTACCTGGTGAAGGACGGCACTACCGAGGCGAAGTAGGGATCAACGCGGGGTGCAGCCGGATGT
>JBOHRY010000264.1:0-4912 GCA_050732955.1 Gemmatimonadales bacterium
AGTTGAGGTTGACGTCGATCTGGCAGTTGGTGTTGGTCAGGATGACCGGAGCACCAACCACGCCAGAACAACCGTTCACCACACCTGCCGTAGCGCCCTCAGTCACACTGGCGATCGAGACCGAGGCACCGGCGCCGACGTTGACTGACACTGTGGTGGTCAGGTTTTGTCCGCCGACGGTCGTCGACGCGGTGATGACGGCACTACCCTGCGTCACACCGGTGATGGCGCACGTCGAGGAGCCGTTCGTCGTGGTGCAGCCGCTCGCCACAGTCGCAATCGACGGCGTGAGCGAAGTCCACACGATCGTCGCGGCGGTCTGGCCGGCCTGCAGCGCCACGGTCGCGACCACGTTGGAACTCTGACCGGGGGCCAGGTTCAACACGTTCGGCACGATCGCGAAGGTCGCCGCGTTGGTCACGGTCACCTGGGCTGCGGAACTACGCGCCGAGTTGGCCGTGGAGGTGGCAATGATCGACGTCGAGCCGAGGCCGACACCGGTAACGACACCGGTTGCGGAAACGGTCGCGACGGCGCTATTGCCGGTCGTCCAGTTGACCGTCGTCGCAACGCCGGAATCAGCGACGACCGAGACGGCGAGCTGCTCCGTCTGGCCGACACCGATCGTGACGCTCGGCGGTGTGACGGTGACCTGAGAGACGCCCCCACCTGACGGCGGCGGCGGCGACGAGACAGTGACGTTGTCGCCGCAGGCCGCGAGGCCAAGGGCAACGACACCAGCTGCCAGCACGCTACGGTAGAACTTGAACATTCCTGCTCCCCCTGATGAGTGAAATGGACCTGCTGTACCACCCGGAAAAACGCTGCTGCTGACTGCGATCCCATGCGTCATTCTGACATCACGGACAGCCGTCCCATCCCTCGGGAACCGGCTTCCGGACGCCGCTTGACGCGCTTGCCACCAAATCAGGATTGCTGCGCTAAACAATTGTAGTGCAACTACTTACAGCTACCGGCCACGGCCGCCGATCCACCGGGTGTCGCTCGAATCTGCCGGGATGGACGAGTTGCGCCGGACCGGTATCGAGCAATGTCCGTGCTCAAACGAAAATGGGTTACTTCGGACTACTTGTGAATCTCTTTATGGAACGTCAACGTGACCGTTCCACCGCTTTCTTCTGGTCCGATACCCCGGACCGGCGAGGCTTTCAGCGCTTTGGCCAAGGTATTTCGGCCTGCCACCTCGAGGATGCCTGCCATGAGACGCGTGCTGCTGGGTCTGGAGTCGAGGCCGATCAGCCAGCTGGCATTCCGGTTTGTCGCGTATCCGAAGGACACCGAGCGTGTCTTTCCGACACCAGAATCGCCGATGGCATGACCGGACCAGACGATTTCGACCCCGTCGACCGAAATCGTCACCTTCGGATCGTCGGCACCCACCTGCTGACGGGTAACCACCGAAATCCCGTTCATATCGAAGCCGGCGCTTTCCGACGCCCGGGCGACGTCGCGCTTGTCGGTCATGAAGGAAAGGAGGAGATTGGTTGCGCCGGCGACTCCCCGCGGATCGCGAGCCGCGAGATAACTGGTGGCGATGATGATGGGGTGATCGTCCTTCCCAGCCGCGACTGTACGCCCGTCGGCAGTCACCCGGCGATACGCGCCGATGCAGATGGCGCCGGGGATCCACAGATTGAACCGAGGTTCGTCCCGAATGGTCCGGGACAGGAGGACGGGCAGCCCTTTCCCGCTACCCGCCGGACTCAGGACCGTTCCCGCAGGCACCATCTGGCTGGCGAGCTCGGGGTCGGCGAGGTACCAGATACAGTACGAACCCTGGTTGTCCTCCAGCGTCCACTGCAGCGGGGCGGTTTCCTGGGCTCGCAGTCGCGCGGCCACCGCGACGCCAAGCACTGCGCCACAGACCATCGCCTTTGCCGCAGCGTTCATCGCCGCTCCCGCGCCGCCCGTATGGCGGTGTCGAGTTGAACGTAGCTGGCGGGATCTCGCGGGGCGAACTGCGGATCGACATATCGCACCACGCCGCCGCGACCGACGACGACGAGGAGCGGCGTGATTGTCCCGCCGTGCATCGCGCCGTAGCGTCGCGTGACCGAGGCGTTGTGATCGCTGAGCAACTTGTACGGCAGTTGCAGTTGGCGGGCGAAGCGGACGTGCTCCGCGATCGAGTCGGACGTGACGCCGACGACGATGACACCCGGCGGAAGTCGCGACTCATGCGCCGCGAATGCGCGCCAATCGTCCGCTGACCCCGGGACGGCGTCCTTCCTGGTGAAGATCAGTACCACGACCCGATCGATCTCGCGGGCGAGATTGAACGGCTGCGTGATGGGACCGGCGCTGTCGGCCGTGGCGTATGGTAGCACGACCGAGGGGGCGCGGCGTCCGACGTGCGCGCCCTCTTCGAGCGAAAACCTGAGCTTCACCGCTCCCGAATCCTGCGCCGCGGCGCCGTGTGCGGCGAGCACCACAAGCGCGAGCACGATACCGCGGGTCACTTGCCGAGCACTTTGCTAAGGATGGCGGGCATGTCCTGATCCGCGCCGTCGCCGGTGTAGGCGATGCGCCCGTTGCGATCGACGACCACGACGTACGACGTGGCGAGCGCGCCAAACGCCCTCACGGCCAATCCGTGATCGTCGTAGACGGCAACGAACGGAGGATGATTCTCCGCGACGTACCGGCGCACGTGCGAGAGCGGATCATTGACGGTCACGTTGACACCGTAGAAATCCACGCGATCACCGAACTGCTTCTGGGCTGCCCGCATGCTCGGCAGGAGTGCGCGACAGAGTTCGCACCACGTTGCCCAGAATTCGATGACCGCGCCACGCTTGCCCGCAGTCAGGCCGACGCGCACCGGTTTGCCGTCGAGATTCGCCACCGTGATGACGGGCGCGACTTGACCGACGGTGGGAGCCTGAGCCTCAACCCGGGCCGCACCGACGAGCAGCATGACGATCACCGCCAGAACGCCGCGCCTGCTGCGCCGGGAGAATTTGAGTTCGAGTGTCCGCATCACCACACCTGCCCCGCTTTCACGAAGTAATACTCGGCCATCGCGAACATCAGCACGGCGGCCGCTCGCTTGACCCACATCATCCACGCTCCCGCGCGTGGCAGCGCCGCGATCGACCCGGAGAGTAGTCCGATCGCAACGAGCACGGCAGTCATGCCGAGTGAGAAAACAAACAGGCAGACAAATCCCCAGACGGCGCTTTGCGTCTCCGCCACCCAGACCAGCACGGCGGCGAACGCGGGCGCACCGCACGGCGCGGCCACCAATCCGGAGGTGGCGCCCATCAGGAATGCGCCGCCCGGCGAGTCCGCGCCGAGGCGCCCGGCCCACGCCAGCACCCTGGCCGGAGCCTGCACCGGCAGGACGTCGAGCATCGCCAGTCCCGCCAGGAGCAGGACGTTGCCGAAGGCGAGGTTGACCCATCGGTTGGCCGAAATTGTTCCGAACAACGTCCGGCTGAGTCCCGCAACCAGTCCGAGCGAAGCGTACACCAGCGCCAGACCGAGCGCGTAGAGCAGCGTCACAAGAACGGTACGCCGCCGCGATCGAGCCGCCGCGCCCGCGTTCCCGAGCACGCCGATGGTGATAGGAATCATCGGATAGATGCAGGGAGTGAGCGATGTACCAAGCCCGGCGACGAACAGCACGGGCAATGCCGCGATCGGCGCGCTCCGGAGTGTGGCGGCGACTTCCTGGATCAATGGCGCGCCGATCCTACCGTCGCAGGTTCACGCCGCATGGCTTCGGGACGGACGGTCACGTGACACCTTGCCGCGGATAACGGTCGGCCACGTAGCGCTCGAGGATGGCGAGGAATTCCGGGACGATCGCATCGCCGCGCAGCGTCGTCGCCAGCTTGCCGTCCATAAAGACCGGAGCCACCGGTTCCTCGAAGGTTCCGGGAAGGGAGATGCCGATGTTGGCATGCTTCGATTCGCCCGGTCCGTTCACCACGCATCCCATGACCGCCACTTTCAGTTCCGCGACGCCCGGATGATCGGATCGCCACTCCGGCATGCGGTGCACCAGGTGCTGCTGAATCTGTTGCGCCATGCTCTGGAAGAACGTGCTGGTGGTGCGGCCGCATCCTGGACAGGAAGTCACTTGCGGAGCGAAGTGGCGGAGATCCAGGGTCTGGAGAATCTGCTGTGCCACGCGGACCTCCTCGCTCCGATCGCCACCGGGCTCCGGCGTGAGCGACACGCGGATCGTGTCGCCAATTCCCTGCTGCAGGAGAATGCCGATCCCCGCGGTGCTGGCGACGATGCCCTTCATCCCCATCCCGGCCTCGGTCAGCCCCAGATGCAACGGATAGTCGCAGCGGCCCGCGAGGAGGAGATAGACGTCCACCAGATCCTGCACGTTGGAAACCTTGGCGCTCAGGACGATGCGGTCGTGCGCCAGGCCGGTCGCTTCGGCGAGCGCCGCGGATTGCAGCGCGGACTGCACCATCGCCTCGAGCATGACGTCGCGCGCGGGCAGCGGCTCGGCCAACGCGGCGTTGGCGTCCATCAACGCGGTGAGCAGCGCCTGATCGAGCGAGCCCCAGTTGACGCCGATGCGGATCGGCTTGTCGTGCTGTCGGGCGACGGTAACGATGGTGGTGAAATGCTCGTCGTGACGCTTGCCGCCGACATTGCCCGGATTGATCCGGTACTTGGCAAGCGTCGCAGCGCAGCCGGGATGACGAGTGAGCAGGAGATGGCCGTTGTAGTGGAAATCTCCCACGATCGGGACGACGATCCCCTGGTCGCGCAGGCGAGCATCGATCTCCGGGACTGCCGCGGCCGCGGCGTCGTTGTTGACCGTGACCCGCACGAGTTGGCTGCCGGCACGCGCGAGCAACGCCACCTGCTCGACCGTGGCGCCGACGTCGGCGGTGTCGGTATTGGTCATTGACTGGACCACCAC
>JBOHRY010000265.1:0-14050 GCA_050732955.1 Gemmatimonadales bacterium
TCCCAAAAGAGTCCGTGATGCACCAGGAGCAAGGTTCCGGGCGGGCATTCGGCGACCACCCGATCGATGGTGCGCTGCGAGGCATCGACAGCGGCGACCAGCTGCGTCACGACACCGCTGTTCTCGACCTCGAGACCATTCAGTGCATCGTCATGATCGGGGATGTCAGCAATCCGCAGGTATTCATCGACGTATTGCACCAGGTCCTCGAGTGCCGGCGTACGTGCCATCACTGCGGCGCCGCGATGCGCAGTGTTCCCGCGGAGATGGAATCCGCCGCAGCCTGGACGCGTTCCCGAAGTCCTGCGGGCCATGCCGCGGAGAGTGCGGGATTGATTGCCAGACGAATGACACCGCTCGCGAGTCCGAAACTTTCTTGGTGTGGAACAAAGCCGCCACGCTGGATCTCGCGGCTGACGAGCAACATCGCCCGCGGCAGATCGACCACTGCAGATGCGACGACGCGATCCGGTGCCAGCGACGTCTGATCGCCGTTGGCTCCGTAGACGAACACTCCGGGTGATTCTTTCGCCGCCGAGAATACGCCCAGCGCCGCCGCGTCGGCGTTGTGGTGCAGCTGATCAACGCCGGCCCGGATCATCGCCAGCGCCGCCTCCTTCCCCGCGGCCGCATCGTCGAACGTGTTGAGGTAGGCGATCCGCGACTGCACATCGGGCCGCACCGCGCGTGCGCCCGCGAGCCAGCCGGCATACCCGAGCTTGATCGGTGGAAGCTCCATGCCGCCGATGAAGCCGATCTTTCCGGTTCGCGTCATGGCGCCGGCGATCATGCCGGCGAGATATGTCGCTTCATGAATGCGAAACACCAGCGGCACCACGTTGCCGCTGACCCGCTGACCGCTGGTGATCACCGTCACCGGCGCTGGAAAATCATGCGAGACACGCTCTGCGGGTTCCTGAAATTCGTACCCGTGCCCGAACACGATGTTGTATCCCTGCGCCGCGTAACTGCGAAGCGCTTCTTCCTGCTCCGCCGGAGTGTGGGCTTCGATATTGGAAATGGTTGCGCCGAGCGAATCGCGGATTTGCTGAAGACCCTGATACGCGCCGGCATTCCAC
The DNA here is from genome assembly GCA_050732955.1 of Gemmatimonadales bacterium. GTDB lineage: Bacteria > Gemmatimonadota > Gemmatimonadetes > Gemmatimonadales > GWC2-71-9 > Palsa-1233. The sequence continues at coordinate 1,080 of JBOHRY010000265.1, forward strand.
GCGGCGTCAGCCACGGAGCCTGGCGTGATGAGCGCCACCCGGAACCGATGCGAAGCCGGCGGCGCAGATTGTCGGTGACAGGCGCAGACGAACAGCAAGCTGAGGGGCAGCGCGCGCCGAAGGTTCACCGCATCATCCGTCGAACGGACGACCCAGGATGATCTCCAGCAGACGGGCAAGATCATCGTTGGAGTAATAGGCGATGTTGAGCATGCCCCGGCCCAGACGCTTGGCCGTGAGCCGTACGTCGGTGCCGAGTCGCTGGCGGAGGAGTTCCTCGATCCGCCGCGCGTCGCCAGTGGCGGGCTTCTGCGCCGGGGGCTTGCGCATCATCCGGCCGCGAGCCTTGGTCGGTGTCTCCCCGCGCACCAGTGCTTCGATCTCGCGGACCGACCAGCCTTGATCGACCGCCGCGCGAGCCAGTCGGGACATCTCGGACGGACTGGACGCGGCGAGCAGTGCGCGCCCATGGCCTTCGGAGAGTTGGCCGGTCTGGACAAGCTCCTGAATATCAGCCGGTAACTTCAGGAGCCTCAATGTATTAGCTATCGTCGAGCGATCCTTGCCGACCAGCCTGGCGACCTCCGCCGGAGCCAGCTTGAATTCGGTGACCAGCCGGTCGTAACCGCGCGCCGCATCGAGAGCGCTGAGATCGTCGCGCTGCAGGTTCTCGATCAATGCTAACGACAGGACCGTGCGGTCGTCGTAATCCCGAACGATCGCGGGAACCTTGGCCCAGCCCAGCTGCTGAACGGCGCGCCAGCGGCGTTCGCCCGCGATCAGCTCGAAGCGTGAACCGATGGCCCGCACCGTGATCGGCTGCAACAGTCCCGAGTTCTGGATCGAAGTGGCGAGCTCGGCCAGTCCCGCCTCATCGAAGTTGCGCCGCGGCTGAAAGGGATTGGGTGCGATCGCCGCAACGGCGATCTCGCGGAGCGCACCAGAAGCCTCGGCTTGCTCCCGGGAAACAGGCCCCAGCAGCGCTTCGAGTCCGCGCCCGAGCCGCTTGGTTTCGTTCATATCACCTCGGCCCGGCTGCGACCTCGAGTCATTCCTTCGGTGCGTTTCATCAATTCCTGAGCAACGGAGAGGTAGCTCTTGGCGCCGACCGACTGGATGTCATAAAGGAGGATTGGCTTGCCGAAGGATGGGGCTTCGGCCAGACGGACATTTCTCGGAATGACGGTGCGAAAGACCTTGGGGCCGAAATACTCGCGCGCTTCGCCAACCACCTGACGAGAGAGGTTGAGGCGGTTGTCGAACATGGTAAGCAGCACCCCCTCAATCTGGAAGTCGGGATTGAAGTTCTGTTGTACCAGCCTGATCGTATTGAGCAGTTGCGAGATACCTTCCAATGCATAATATTCGCATTGGATCGGGATGACGACGGAGTCGGCGGCAGTGAGAACGTTCAGGGTAACCAGACCCAGGGACGGCGGGCAGTCGATCAGGATGTACTCGTATTCGTCGGCGAGCGGTGCCAGGGCACGACGGAGCACCGTTTCTCGATCGGGCATCCCGATCAACTCGAGTTCGGCGCCGACCAGGTCCTGTGTCGAAGGAAGCACATGCAGAAACGGGAGCTGGGCTATAGGATGGACGAGTTCCCGGGCTGCCACGCCATCAACCAGGACGTTATAGAGCGATCGGGGAAGCGACGCCTTGTCGATTCCGACACCCGAAGTGGCATTGCCCTGGGGGTCGGCATCAACCAGCAGAGTTTTTCTCTCGGCGATCGCCAGCGACGCAGCCAGATTGATGGCGGTCGTCGTCTTCCCGACGCCGCCCTTCTGATTTGCGATTGCGATGGTGCGAGCCATGAAGTGCCGTTCGGAAGATGGTCGCGCGACAGCAACATAAGGCGGACCAGCGGCTGCGGGCTAGGCAGACCACAATTGCCAGACAAAAAGGCGGCCCGAGAGCCGCCTTCCCGCAATTCAATTCTGTTTCACGTGAAACAGAAAACCATAACTATGCCGATAAAGTATTATTGCGTAATTATTTAGCCTTCACCCAGTGGAAGACTTCCCGCAAACCAGGCTTCTTACCGTACATCAGGATGCCGGTCCGATAGATCCGTCCTGCGAACCAGGCAACCGCCACCAGCGCCAGGACGCTCAGCGTCAGCGAGATCACCACTTCGAACACCGGCACTGAGGTAAGCGACCATCGGGCCGGCATGATGAACGGCGAAAAGAACGGAATGAACGACATCGTCACGCCGAGACCGCCAGTGGGATCCTTGATCACCGCGAAGAGCGCGAAGAATCCCACCATGATCGCCATCTGCACGAACATCGCGACTTGCTGGGCCTCTCGCACCTCGTTGAACATCGAACCGACGGCGGCGTACAACGAACCGTACAAGAGAAATCCGAGAATGAAATACAGCAGGAAAACAATCAGCAGATCGCCCGGCATCGTCGGGATCGGCAGCTGCTGCATCGCATCGCCGCTCACGTGAAACAATCCGGCGAGGTGGGCGCGCTCGTGTGTCAGCACGAAAACCGACCCGACCCAGATCGAGAGTTGCAGCAGCCCGGTCAGGCCCACGCCGAGGATCTTCCCCAGCATCAACTGAAACGGTCGGAGTGACGACACCAGGACTTCCACGATGCGAGTCGTCTTCTCTTCGATCACCGATGTCAATGTCTGCTGGCCGTAGATGACCATGGTGAGGTACAGGATGATGCCCATGAAATACGCGATCATGAACGACGCGGCCCCGCTCTGATCGGTGGCCTTGCCGTTACTCACCTTGACCGTGTTCATGTCGGCCGGTGTCATCGCGCCGAACATCACCGACGGATTCACGCCGGAGTTCTCCAGTCGAGTCGTCATCAGCACCCGGCTGACCGAGCGTTCGAGCGTTCCCATGCTCTCCAGCGCGCTGGTGTTGCTGCCGAGGTATTCCAGCCGGCCGGTCCGCAGGGTCGAATCGTTGAGGATCAGCACGCCATCCAGCGCCTGCGGGTCCCGTTCCGGATTGACGCCCACGTGAGCAACCAGTGAGTCGCGCACGCGCTGCGAGCCGGACGGCGCTGCGATCACGCGCTGCAGCTGATATTGCGGCGCGCCAGTCGAATCGCCCGCGAGATGCTCACGAGCCAGCGAAGTCTCCACCGCGACACCCAATCCGCTGCCGCTCGCGTCGAGAATCGCCACATGACTGGTGCGGTTGCCGCCGCGAGAGAGCAGGGCGGGGAGCACCGATACGGCGATGATGAAAATCGGCAGCAGCACGGTCGAGAGGACGAAGGCACGCGTCCGGATCCGGGCGTTGAGTTCACGACGGATAACAACGAGAATCTTGTTCACGCCGCCTCCGCACGCGCCGGCACGTGAGCCGCGTCGCCGACCTTCGCGATGAAGATCGACTGCAGCGAAGGTTCGACCACCTCGAATCGCGCCAATCCCACACCCGCGCCCACCAGCGCGGTAAGAAGGCGTTGCGGATCGACCCCGGTTGCCATCGACACCTCGGCGCTCGCTCCGTAGTCATCAACCTTCTCGACCAGGGCACGATCGGCGAGGACGGTCTCGGCGGCTGCTTTGCCGCTGGCGAACGTGAGCGCGATGTGCCGTTCACCGAAGCCGGCCTTCACTTCGGCAACAGCCCCATCGACCACCTTTTCACCGCGCGCGATGATCACGATGTGGTCGCACATTCGCTCGGCCTGCTCCATGATGTGGGTCGAAAAGAGCACCGTGCGTCCGCTTCGGGCGATCTCGACCACGACATCCTTCATCACCTGCAGGTTGACCGGGTCGAGTCCAGCAAAAGGTTCGTCCAGGATGACCACCTGCGGATCGTGAATCAGAGTGCCGGCGAACTGCACTTTCTGCTGCATGCCCTTGGACAGATCCTCGACCTTTTTCAAGGCCCAATCGGTCAGGCCCAAGCGCTCTAACCACTTGTACGCCTTGAGTTTGGCGTCCGAAGCCCGCATCCCTTTGACCTCACCCAGGAAGACCAGCTGGTCCACGATCTTCATCTTCCGGTACAGCCCGCGCTCCTCGGGCAGGAAGCCGACCTTGTCGGAAAGGTCCCTCCCTGTCTTCGATGAACCGAGCACCGAGACCTTCCCGGTATCGGGCTCGATGATGTCCATGATCATCCTGATCGTGGTGGACTTCCCCGCCCCGTTCGGTCCCAACAGGCCGAAGATCACACCGGAGGGGACCGCGAAGGTCAGGTCGGAGACGGCGGTATGACCAGCGAAGCGCTTGGTGACGTGGTCAACGGCGATGGCGGGCGCGGGCATCTATTCTGGTCCCAGCGTGAGGAAGGCAAAGCGTAAGGCGGGATCGCACGAAAGCAAAGGTTTCGCGCGTGAAACGACGCATCGTCAGGCGCCGAAAGGCCGAACCTCGCGGGCTTCGTCGTCCGGGACGATGAGGAACCGTTCGGTCGCGGCCACACCGAACTTTTCCTGGCGGGCAAGCCACGCGTCGAGCGCGGCGGAATTGGCTGCCGGATCGTGCACCGCGACATCGTGCATGGTGATCCCGCGCGCACCGCGTTCGTGCCACCGGCCGAGATACGTGCGACCGCTGGCGCCCGTCACCACCACGGTCACGCCGTGCAGCTCATCGTGACCGGGGTGAAAGACGTGGCCGCTCACGCGCAGTACTGGTCGAATGCCTGCACCAGCAGGTTGGCCACCTGATCGGGGTGACGCCCTTCGATCTGATGGCGATGGACGAAGGCGACCACCTCGCCGTCCTTGAGCAGTGCGACCGATGGCGATGATGGCTGGTATTCGCCAAAGTACGATCGCGCGCGCGCCGTGGCGTCGAGATCCTGCCCGGCAAAAACGGTGTACAGATGCGACGGGCGAAGCTTGTGCTCCAGAGCACGCGCCAGCGCCGGTCGAGCCATGCCGGCGGCACAGCCGCAGACCGAGTTCACGAAAACCAGCGCGGTGCCGTTCGCATCGGCGAGTGCGGCGTCGACGTCGGCAACGGATTTCAATTCCTTCACGCCGAGACGGGTGAGTTCGTCGCGCATGGGTTTGATCATCATTTCAGGGTAGGGCATGGGGGTCGAACTCCAAGTCAATGGGTAAGAACATGCGATTCAGCCCAGAGCCCGGAGCCCAGAGCCTGCCCGGGCCATGAGCCCGGAGATTGCTCCCACCCGACGGTGGGCGAGCCCGGAGGAGCCAAGAGGTAGCCCGGAGTTCAACGCTCCCAACTGTCCTCTGGGCTCTGGGCTCTGGGCCAGTCTCTGGGCTCCGGGCTCATGGCTTGCTCCGGGCTCTGGGCTTGCTCCGAGCTCGGCCTTCATGGCTTCCGCTCGGCGCCGGCCACTAGGTTCACCGCTCCTGACAACGCTTCCCTCATTGCATGCCATGGTAGCGTGGCGCACTTGACTCGCATCGGGAACTCCGCGACTCCGCCAAACGCCTGCAGCTTGCCAAGCGATGCGGCATCCGTTGCAGCGTTGCCGGTCATCAATGCGTGAAACCGCTCGAACAGCTCGAGTGCTTCGTCCGCTGTCTTGCCTCGCAGCGCCCCGGTCATCATCGACGCCGAGGCGCGGGAAATGGCGCAGCCCTGCCCCTGAAACGCGATATCGACGATGCGGTTCCCCGCATCGAGCGCGATCTCGACGCTGACCTCGTCGCCGCAAAGCGGGTTCCGGCCCTCGGCCCGCACCGACGGCGCCACGAGCGTCCGGAAGTTTCGCGGACTGCGATCGTGTTCGACGATCACACTCTGGTAGAGGTCGGCCATGCTGCTCACGGCGTGAACATCCGTCGGACGTTGGCCAACCCGCGAGCGAGTACCTCGACCTCGGCCCTGGTGTTGTACAGCGCAAACGACGCGCGCGCCGTCGCAGCCAGTCCGAATCGCCGATGTAGCGGTTGCGTGCAGTGGTGGCCCGCTCGCACGCAAACACCATCGCCGTCCAGCAGCGAGGCAATGTCGTGCGGGTGCACGCCGTCCATCGCGAAGGCGATGACCGGAGCCTTGCCGGGCGCCGTTCCCACCACTCGCAGGCCGGGAATCGCCGCGAGCCGTTCCATCGCGTAGTCCCGCAACGTCGCCTCGTGACGGCGCACAGCGTCGCGATCGTGGGACTCGAGCCAGTTCAGAGCCGCCGCAAGCCCGACGGCGCCGGCAATGTTCGGCGTCCCGGCTTCGAATCGGCGGGGCGGCGGGGCAAATGTGGTCCGGTCGAATCGCACCTCGTCGATCATGTCGCCGCCGCCCTGATACGGTGGCATCGCTGCCAGATGCTCGGCGCGTCCCCATAGCACGCCGATCCCGGTCGGACCGAAGACCTTGTGGCCGGAAAAGCAGTAGAAGTCGCAACCGAGTTCCGCGACGTCGATGGCGAGGTGTGGTGCTGCCTGGGCGCCATCAACCAGCACCGGCACCCCCGCTGCCCGCGCCATCCGGCAGAGCTCGGCCACCGGGTTGACGGTGCCGAGCGTGTTGGAGACGTGAGTTATGGCGAAGAGCGCGGGCGCGTCGCGGAGCATCCGTTCCGCCGCGGTCAGATCAAGTTCCCCCGCACCGGAGATCGGCACTGGAATCGTCCGAGCACCCACCAGCTGCCAGGGAACGATGTTGGCGTGGTGCTCCATCTCGGTGACGAGCACCGTCGGATGGCGCGCGAGACGTGGAGCCACAAAGCTCCGCGCTACCAGATTGATCGCTTCCGTCGTTCCGCGGACAAAGACCACTTCGTTCGCATCGCCGCCGAGGAAGCGTGCGGCCCGTTCCCGCGCCGCGTCCCACGCCATCGTGGCACGTTCCGCCAGCTGATACACCCCGCGATGAATGTTGGTGTTGTCATGCCGATAGAAGTCGGCGACGGCGTCGATGACCGCTTGCGGCTTCTGGCTCGACGCGGCGCTGTCGAGATACACCAGCGGCTTGCCACGCGACATTGTCGCGAGGATCGGAAATTCAGCGCGAATCGCGTCCACATCGAACGGGACGATGCCGGGATCGAGGATCGAGGAGGCAGTCATCGGATCATCAACCGATCAGAGCATCCATCTCTGCATGCACCAGAGATTCCAGCGATTCCCGGATGTGCGGCTCCCTGATCTCCGCCAGCACTTCGGCGACGAACGCCGTGATCAGGAGAACCTGGGCCTCGCGTCCGGCAATGCCCCGGGTCTGTAGATAAAACCGCTGCAGCTCGTCGAGCTTGCCCACGGTGGCGCCGTGCGTGCACTTCACATCGTCAGCGAAGATCTCGAGCTGCGGTTTGGTGTTGACCTTCGCGTCATCGCCGAGAAGGAGGTTTCGGTTGGTCTGCTTGGCATCGGTTTTCTGCGCCACCGGCTGCACGATGACCTTGCCGTTGAAGACGCCGCGAGCGTGCTCGGCAAGAACTCCCTTGTACACCTCCCACGAGCGGCAGTCAGGCTGATCGTGGAAGATCGCCGTGTGATTGTCGACCAGCTGTTCGCCCCGGGCGAGGTAGAGACCGTAAAGCAGCGTCTCGACGTTGGTACCCGAGAGTCTGACCTGGAGGTCGTGACGCGAGAGCTTCGATCCGAGTGCCAGCGTGAACGAGCGATAGTGCGAATCGCGCGCCTGCTCCACCGCGGTGAACCCGACGTGGTACGCGGCCGCAGATTCACGTTGCAGTCGGATGTGTTCCAGGCGAGCGGACTTCTCGAGCACGATGTCGGCACAAGTTGTCGTCAGGTGCGGGCGGTTGCCGTCGATCGGACCGGCCGGTACGAACGATTCGATCACCGTTGCTTCGGCACCTGCTTCAACAATGACGAGCGTGCGCGGCGCCACGATCGACGGCGCGGCGGCGTTCGTCGTCGCCAGGATCACATGCAGAGGCTTCGGAACAATCGTCCCACGAGCGATGTGCACGAAGGCGCCGTCGCGGAAGAGGGCCGCATTCACCGCGTTGAACGACGAGCGCTCGATCGATGCGTGACGCGCCAGGTGTCGCTCGACGAGCGGGTTCCCGGTTGCGATCGCATCCGCCAACGAACCGAAGGTGAGGCCTGCAGGCAAGTTCCGGAGGCGCGAGAGACCACGGTCCACCTGACCATTTACGACCGCGAGGAGCGGCGAATCTGCTCCCTGCCCCACCTGGAACGGCTCGAGCATGGCAGCGGTGGGCGTGGGCGCCGGAGCGCGCAGTTCGAACGACATCGCGGCGAGCGCCGCGAGCGACGTGAACCGCCACTCCTCGTCGTTCGACGCCGGCAATCCTGTGCTGGCAAAACGCTCGATCGCCGAACGCCGCAGCGCGCCGAGCCACTCCGGCTCTCCACTGCGATCGACCGCGTGCGCGAGCTCGGCCCAGCCGCGCAAGGTTCGGGCGGCGCTGCGATGCTCCACCGGATCGGGCGCCAGCGCGGTCACGACCCCACCGGCTCGGCCGCTTCGGCCAGCCATTCGTAGCCGCGTTCTTCCAGAAGCTCGGCCAGTTCCTTGCCACCCGACTTCACGATTCGTCCATTGGCGAGGACATGCACCTGATCAGGGACGATATAGTTCAACAGTCTCTGATAATGTGTTACCAGGATAGTGGCGCTATCGGGACGGCGCAGCGCATTCACGCCCTTTGCCACGATGCGGAGCGCGTCGATGTCCAGGCCCGAATCAGTTTCGTCGAGAACAGCAAGACGAGGTTCCAGAACCGCCATCTGCAGTATCTCGTTGCGCTTCTTCTCGCCGCCCGAGAAACCAAAGTTGACGGCGCGTTCCATGATCTCCGGTCCCCACTCGACGACCTTGAGCCGCTGCTCGAGCAGGTCGAGGAAGTCCATGGGGTCGAGTTCCTCGAGGCCGCGCGCTTTCCGGATCGCATTGTACGACGTGCGCAGGAAGTAGGCGTTCGTCACGCCCGGGATCTCCACCGGATACTGGAACGCGAGAAATAGACCGGCTTGTGCGCGCTCTTCGGCTTCCATCGCGAGCAGGTCTTCCCCGTCGAACGCGACCGAGCCGCCAGTCACCTGGTACGCCGGGTGGCCCGCCAGCACCTGCGCCAGCGTGCTCTTCCCCGAGCCGTTGGGACCCATGATGGCGTGCACTTCGCCGGCGTTGATCGCCAGCGTGATTCCACGGAGAATCTCGTTGTCACCGGCGTTGGCGTGGAGGTCGCGGATTTCAAGTAGCGGCATTGTTCTCATCGTTAGGTGTTAAGCATTAGGCGTTGGGCATTAGGAGGGTCGTCAGGAGACTTAACGCCCAACGCCTAATGCTTGACGCCTTCCTACCCTACACTCCCCTCAAGCGACACCCCCAGCAGTTTCTGCGCTTCGACGGCGAATTCCATCGGCAATTCCCGGAACACGTCCTTGCAGAATCCGTTCACGATGACGCTGATGGCGTTCTCGGTGTTCATGCCGCGCTGCTTGCAATAGAAGATCTGGTCCTCACCGATCTTCGACGTGCTGGCCTCGTGCTCGACATTGCTCGAGGAGTTCTGGACGTCAATGTACGGAAACGTGTGAGCACCACACCGATTGCCGATCAACATCGAGTCGCACTGGGTGTAATTGCGGGCGCCGGCCGCGCGCGGAAGGATCTTGACCTGTCCGCGATACGAGTTCTGGCCACGGCCCGCGCTGATCCCCTTGGAGACGATGGTGCTGCGGGTGTTGCGACCCATGTGAATCATCTTGGTGCCGGTGTCGGCCTGCTGCATGCCGTTGACCACCGCCACCGAGTAGAACTCGCCCACGGCGTCGTCGCCCTGCAGGATCACGCTGGGATATTTCCAGGTGATCGCCGAGCCGGTCTCGACCTGGGTCCAGGAAATCTTGGCGCCGCGCATCGCCTTGCCGCGCTTGGTGACGAAGTTGTAGATCCCGCCGATGCCGTTCTCGTCTCCGGCGTACCAGTTCTGCACCGTCGAGTACTTGATCGACGCCCCATCGAGCGCGACCAGCTCGACCACCGCCGCGTGCAGCTGGTTCTCGTCGCGCTTGGGCGCGGTGCAGCCTTCCAGATACGAGACCTGCGCGCCCTCATCCGCGATGATGAGCGTCCGCTCGAACTGTCCGGTATTGGCGGCGTTGATCCGGAAGTATGTCGAGAGCTCCATCGGACAGCGCACGCCCTTGGGGACGTACACGAAGGAGCCATCCGAGAAAACCGCCGCGTTGAGCGCCGCAAAAAAGTTGTCCGATGGCGGCACGACGGAGCCGAGATACTGCTGCACGAGGTCGGGATGCTCCTGCACCGCCTCGCCAAACGAGCAGAAGATCACGCCGGCCTTGGCGAGCGTCGCCTTGAACGTCGTTCCCACCGACACCGAATCGAAGATGGCATCCACCGCGACACCGGCGAGGAGCTTCTGCTCGCTCAAGGGAATGCCGAGCTTGGCATAGGTCTCGAGCAACCGGGGATCAACGTCGTCGAGCGAACCCAGCGGCTTCTGCGCCCGCGGCGCCGCAAAGTACGAGATCGCCTGGTAGTCGATCGGCTCGTGATGAATGTTGGCCCAGTGTGGCTCGTGCGTCATCGTGAGCCAGCGCCGATACGCCTTGAGGCGCCATTCGAGCAACCACTCCGGCTCGCGCTTGCGCTCGGAGATGAACCGGATGGTGGCTTCCGACAGGCCGAGCGGTGCAGTGTCCTGCTCGATGTCGGTGACGAAGCCGTAGCGGTATTCGCGGTTGACCAGCGTTTCGACGGGCGAGCTCATGCCGCGTCCCCCGGTCCGGACGAATTGAGTGTCACCTGATAACTGCACGAGCCACATCCCGCGGCGATGTGCGACTGCCGCTCGATCCTTCCGCCAAAAGCCTGCGCGAGAAACGCTTCTTCGGCGGCACAGACTTCGGGAAAACGTTCGGCGACGAGCCGGTGCGGACAGTTGTGTTCGACCAGGCGTCCGCCGTCGGGCGTGGGTTCCCACGTCGCCATGAAGCCCTCTTCGTCGAGGGCCCGGGCGATCTGTTCGCCGCGAGCTTCCACTGCCAGCTCGGCCGTCTCGGCACAGATCCGGTCGCCAACCGCGCTGTAGTGAGCCCGCAGCAACGCGGCGGGCGCCTCGTGACCCTGGAGCCGGACCAGATGATCAAGCACGTGAGCCAGCGCTCCGGCATAACGCTCGGGAAAGAGCGTGTGACCCTTGGGGCTCAACCGATAGGCATGCGCCGGTGCGCCGACACCGTGATGCGTGCGATCGTGCACCACCACTCCGTCGGCTTCGAGTTCCCTGAGGTGATGACGCACTGCGTTGAGCGAGCAATGCAGTGCCGCGCCGAGGGCCGCGGCGGTTGCGACCCCCTCCTGCTTGAGTTGCCGCAGCACCGCCGCCCGGGCGCCGTGAAGCCCCACGGGCACAGTCGGCGCCGTGGTTTGGACCTCGGAGGATTCCGCGCGATTTCCCATGCGGGAATCCTAGACTTCATGGGGTACGATGTCAATTCGCACCAAAATTGTGGTGTAAATTCGTAGCTTATTGAATCAGTGGGGTTTGGAAGACAGTTGTCCGGCCAGAATCGACCCTTCCAAAGGTCTTCGCAAGGCAGTAGCGTCCATACCAAACGCGATCGTTCAACCCGGGATTTCCGATGCGAAAAGGCACGAAGCTGGGCTGGTCGCTGGCTGCCGTCATTGCCGTCCCTCTGGCGGCCCAGACCCCGACGCCCGTGATCATGCCGGCAGGCGCCTACATCATCCAGCCGCGCGATTCGATGGCGAAGCCCGACGATGTCGGGATCACCGGATGGCCGTTCGTGTTGAAATCCAATGGCGCGTTCACGCTGACGTCGCCGGACTCCCTGACGTTTACGGGAAAGCTCGAACAGAAGAACGGGCTCGCTACCTACACTGACCAGAATTGTGGGGACCCTGGCGTGTACTACGTCCGCAAGGAGCGCGGAGGTTATGCCTTCGACGTCAAGTCAGAAGCGTGTCCGGGGCGCGATTCCGGTTGGGTGAAGTTGCTGTTCGTTCCCGGGCGGCCGAAAAAGACACCCTGATCGGGTTCCGGCCGGGTGGGCCCCTTGCGCTGTGGCAGGGAGCGTTCCTACTCTGTGCCGACGCCGCGGTTCCAGTGGGATCGGGCTCCGGGCAGCACTGGCACGCAGGAGGAAGACTCAATGCCGTACATCATCACCGAAGCGTGCATCGGCGTGAAGGATCGCGCCTGTGTCGATGTCTGCCCGGTGGATTGCATTTACGAAGGCGAAGACCAGCTCTACATCCATCCGGACGAATGCATCGACTGCGGTGCATGCGAACCGGAATGCCCGGTGAGCGCCATCTATCCCGAGGAAGATGTTCCCGAAAACCTGCAGGCTTTCATCGCCAAGAACAAATTGATCTTCGATTCGGACACGCCGCCCGGGAGTCCCAACAAATGACGCGAGTGCCGAAAAAGAGGATCGCCCGTCGGGTCGCGGCATCAGCCACGAACCCAACGGGCGTCTCATAGGCAGGCGTCTCTGTGATGGCGGTAGCGGAGGGGGAGGTTCCGCCAGGGCCGCCACTTCACTATGACGCATCGAGAGTGAAGTTGTTTCACACACCCGGCACAATCGGGCCTCCGCTATGCCCCGCCCCGCTACGTTTCATTCAACGCGGGAGCTTTGATGCCAACGACCGATTACGTGCGCCACGCTGCCAAACTTTCCCGGAAGCTGTACCTCGACGCGAGCCTGGGTACGCCGCCGGTGCCTGATGCCGAGTTCTACAAGACGCTGGCCAAAGCGTTGGAAGACATCGCCGACGGCCTGGAACAGGTCGCCAAGAGGCGAGACTGAATGGCGGTCCGGCTGGTTGACTCACCCGAAGCGTTCCAGGCGCTCATCGACGAAGTCCGCGGCGCTCCGCTGGTCGCGCTCGACACCGAGGCGGCGTCGTTTCACCGCTATCACGACCGGATCTACCTCGTGCAGCTGTCGACTCCGGCGTTGACCGCCGTGGTCGACCCGCTCAGCGTAGGCGATCTGGCGCCGATCGGCGATTTGCTGGCAAACCTGGATGTCGAAAAGATCTTTCATGACGCCGACTATGAC
>JBOHRY010000266.1:0-4915 GCA_050732955.1 Gemmatimonadales bacterium
ATGGCGGCATGCGGTGTAGCAACGCGCTTCGATCGCGTGCGAATCCGCCCTGGCGGCCCGGCGGCGTTCGGGATCTTTCGCGACGGTCGCGGGTGGTTGGCGCTCCCGGGGAATCCTGTGAGCGCGATGGTGACGTTCGAGCTTTTCGGTCGTCCAGCAATCCGCGCCATGGCCGGTCATTCGTATCCCATCCGGCCTACGATGGCGGTGACGCTCGGCGCATCGGTTCGTCAGGACGCCGTGCTCGATCAGTACATGCGATGCGCACTGACGGCGCCCGACCGGAACGGACGCCCCGTCGCGACGCCGAGTGGACCACAGGGCTCGGGGATGCTGATGTCGATGATGCGCGCCGACTGCCTGGCAATTATTCCGGCTGGCGTCGGATCGATGGCGGAGGGGACGGCGGTGGAGGCGCAGAGCCTCGGCCACGCCGACGACCACTCCGCATCCTGACGGAGAATCGCGGATGATCGCCGGACAGGCGACATCGATGTGGCTGGTTTTCATCGCCACCATCGCCACATTGCTGGCGGTCGATCTCGGCGTGGTCCACCGACGCGTGCGTGCCGCGAGGGTCCGCGACGCCGCTTGGTGGTGTCTCGCGGTCGTTGTCGCCGCCGTGCTATTCGGGGTGCTGGTATGGTGGCACGACGGCCGCGATGCCGCAGTCCGTTTCGCGTCCGGTTACGTGGTAGAGATCTCCCTCTCGGTCGACAACCTGCTGGTCTTCATCCTGCTGCTGCGCTATTTCGCGGTTCCACCCGAGCTGCAGCCGACGGTCATCCAGTGGGGCATTCTCGGGGCGATCGTGCTGCGGGCCATCGTGGTCGCGGTGGGCGCGATTCTGCTGCACGAATTGAACTGGGTGATCTACCTCCTCGGCGGCGTGCTGATCTTCACCGGGCTCAGGATGCTCCGACGAGACGTGCCGCAAGGACCTGAACCCGAGCGAAACCTGGTGCTGCGAGCCGGACGGCGCTTCCTGCCGATGACTGAACGCTTCCACGACGGGGCACTGGTAGTTCGCGAGGGAGGGCGCTGGGTCGCGACACCGCTGCTGCTGGTCGTGCTGGTGGTGGAATGGACCGACCTGATCTTCGCCACCGACTCGATTCCAGCCATCTTCGCCATCACTCGGAACCCGTTCCTGGTCTATACGTCCAACATCTTCGCCGTTGCCGGCCTGCGCGCCCTCTTTTTCGTGCTCGCCGGCACGCTCGCTCGTTTCAGCAATCTGCGCTGGGGAGTCGCCGTGGTCCTCCTGTTCGTGGGCGTCAAGATGCTGATACGGCCCTGGGTGCAGGTGACGCCGGAGGTCTCGCTGGCCGTGATCGCGGGCGTGCTCTGCATGAGCGTGCTGGCGTCGATCCGGGCGCAGCGAACGCGCCACGCCTCGTGACTACATCAGCCGGTACTTCGGTCCGCTGCCGCCCTCCCGAGGAGTCCAGCGCGGACCCAGCACGTCCGTCGCCTTGCAATCGATGCAATTGGGCGGATTGACGCGTAGGGTGTCGCCGTCACGCTCGTACACACCAGCCGGGCAAAGGTGTGCATAGAACTCCGCCACCTCGCCGCTGATCTGATCACCAATCACGAGGTGCGACGGGATCGTGTCGCGTGTGGCGTTGCCGGACTTGAAGACCGCGTCGACCTTGCTGAACGTGGTGACGTTGTCGGGAACGAACGGCGCAACGGTATGCGCGTGACGCGGCGCATCTGCGTCAGCCGCCATCGCGATCCGGCCGCCGGGAAACGCTCCTCGCGACATGGTCATCAGGCCGGCGCGGGCCACGCCGCTCAGGAATCCGTGCTTGAACGCCAGCCGCATGTTCCGGGTGACCTTGAGATCGCGCACGATGCGCGACTCACGCACGGCGCGGTCGTACGCTGCCAGCGACGCGGCGTCAGCGCCGGCGGACTGCGTCAGCGCCGCGGCGATCGCCGTGGCGGCGAGCATCCCCGATTCCATCGCGTAATGGATTCCCTTGAGCGACGGCACGTCAACGAAGCCGGCGGTATCGCCAACCATGACCAGCCCGCCGCCGCTGAGCCGTTCAGGAATGGCGTAATAGCCGCCCTCGGGAATCGTCTTGGCGCCCCACTCGAGCAGCTTGCCGCCACGCAGGATCTCGCGAAAGAGCGGATGGAGTTTCATCCGCTGCAGCGACTCATGAACATCAAGCTCGGCATCGTGATAGTCGAGTCCGACGACGAGCCCGATCGACAGTTGATTCGGACCGAGCGGATAGCACCACGATCCGCCGAACGCGTCGGAAGGCAGCGGCCACCCCAGTGTGTGAATGATCCGATCGAGCGGTCGCGCCACTTCCCAGACTTCCTTGACGCCGAGCGCGAAAATTTGTGGATTCTGGCTGCTCACGTCGCGCCATGCGCGCCAGGCCTGCCCAAGGGCCCCGCGAGTTCCCTCTGCCAGCACAACGACTTTCGCCGTGAGCTCGGTCGGTTCCTGTATCACGTCGGTCGGATTGCCTTCGCGATCGAGACCGCCGGTGACGGTGCGCACGCCAATCACCCGTTCGCCGTTGACGAGCAGCGACTCGGCCGGAAATCCGGGAAAGAGGTTGACGCCGAGCGATTCGGCCTGCTCGCCGAGCCAGCGCACCAGTTCGCAGAGCGAGGCGGTGTAGTAGCCGTGATTCTTCATCGTGGGCGGCGTCGGAATCCGCGTGCTCCCTGAGGCGGTCATGAAGTAGACGGCTTCGGCGCCCACCGGCTGTCGGAATGGGAAGTCACTGTCCGACTTGTCGGGGAAGAGCGCCCGTAGCGCCACCGGATTGATGACGGCGCCCGAAAGCGAATGCTCGCCGAGCGAGCCGGCCTTCTCCAGCACGCCAACCGCGAGATCCGGATTCGACCGCGCCAGTTGAATCGCGCATGCGAGACCGGAGGGTCCCGCGCCGACGATCAGGACGTCGAGCTCGATCGCCTCACTCACCGGCGGGTAGCTCCTGATCAGTGAAGCTGGGAGTGGCGGCTGGTGGCGAACCGGAAGGACGGTCCCCATCAATGGGCCCGGGCTACCTTGATTGCCGCGGTGAGGGCCGGCACCACCTCGAAGAGGTCACCGACGATTCCGTAATCGGCGATCTTGAAGATCGGCGCATCCTTGTCGCGGTTGATCGCGACGATCACCTTGGCCGTGCGCATTCCGGCGAGGTGCTGGATCGCGCCGGAGATTCCGACAGCGATATAGAGCTCCGGCGAGACCGTCTTGCCAGTCTGTCCCACCTGTGCGCCGTGTTCGGCCCACCCCGCGTCCACCACCGCGCGAGACGCGCCGACCGCAGCTTCACCGCCAAATGCCGCCGCGAGTTCATCGAGCAGTACGAAGTTCTTCGGATCACCGAGGCCGCGTCCTCCGGAGATGACCACCCGCGCTTCGGCGACATCGAGGGCGCCCTTGTCCGACGTCCGGATACCGGAGACTTCGAGGCGGCGGACGAAATCCGGAACCGCGATGTTCTCCGCAGTTCCGGCTCGTCCGCTCTCGACGCCGGCGTACGCCGCCGGGCGCACCGCGATGACGGCGCGAGGTCCCGGCAAGTCGAGTGTCTGCATTGCCTTGCCCGCGTAGACCGGACGGACGACGCGGATCGCATCGCCCGACGCTTCCAGCGCGGTCACATCCATCGCGCACGGCACGTCGATCCGAGCGGCAACTCGCGGCGCGAGATCCTTCCCGGTGGCGGAGGCGGAAACCAGGATGGCGCGGTAACGCGATGCGATCGCCGCTATGGTTGCGACGATCCCGTCAGGACAGTAGTTGGCGAAACAGGTGTGAATCGCCGACAGGACCCGGTCCGCCCCCGCGCGGCCAAGTCCGTCTGCGCCAGACGCGGGTTGATGCGTGCAAAGCAGGGCGTCGACGGAGCCGCCTGCGGTGTCGGCAAGCTTGCGCGCTGCCGCGAGCAACTCGGCGGCGCCCTTGCGCACCGTACCGCCGCGGGTCTCGATGATTGCGAGGATGTCCGCCATGATCAGATCGCCTTCGCTTCGGTCGTGAGGAGGCGGATCAGCTCGGGCACAGCCGCTGCACCTTCGCCGACAATTCGACCGGCGGCGCGCTCCGGCGGGAGAGCGAGGCCCATAATCGTCACCGCGCCGGCAGCAGGAGTGACCGGCACCACTTCGAACGGCTTCTTCTTCGCAGCCATGATCCCCTTGAGCGATGGGAGTCGCGGCGTGTTGAGCCCCTTGTCGCAGGTGAACACGGCAGGCAGGGCGCAACTGGCCTCTTCGACGCCGCCCTCGACTTCGCGTTCCACCGTGGCGCGGCCATCAGCGACCGCGAGTCGGCTGATCGCCGTCGCGACCGGACGATCGAGCAGTTCCCCGACCATGGCTCCGGTCTGCTGACCATAGTCATCCACCGCCAGCTTGCCGAAGAGGACGAGGTCATATCCACCGTCACGCAGATGCGCCGCCAGTACCCGGGCATTTTCGAGTCCGTCCGCCGACGGTGTGCCCTGCAAGTGCACGCCGCGATCCATCCCCATCGCCAGCGCAGTACGCATCGTCTCCTGCACCGCATCACCGCCGAGGGCGACGACAACGGTCTCGCCGGCACCAGCCGCATCCTTGAGCGCGATGGCGGCCTCGATGGCGTACTCGTCGTACGGATTCGGCACGAACTTGACGCCGGTCTCGTCGATTGCCTTCCCGCTCGCGGCGATCACGATCTTGGTCGTGGTGTCGGGGACCCGGCGGAGGCAGACAGCGATTTTCATTCGGAAAAGTCCGTTGATAAAGGCCCTGAGCGTTAGGCATTAAGCGTTGGGCATTAGGCATTAGGACGCGCCCCTAACGCCTAATGCCTAACGCCTGATGCCTAGCGCGCCTAGAACGCCGCCAATCCCGTGATCTCCTGCCCCAGGATCAGCGAATGCATGTC
>JBOHRY010000267.1:0-4954 GCA_050732955.1 Gemmatimonadales bacterium
AAGCATCGCGGAAGCGATCGGGAAGCGGGTTGGTGACCTCACGATCGATCCGGACAACCTGCTGACCTCGGGCGATGACGCGCAGCTTCGACGTCGTTGGCCGGCCGGGAACCACCAGCAGGCCGGCCGTCGAGATGTCGAGCGATTCGATGGCTTCACGGAGGGCGGTTCCGGTGTCATCGTCGCCGATTGCGCCGGCGAGGCTCGCGCGGGCGCCAACGGCCGCAATATTGGCGGCCACGTTGGCAGCGCCGCCCGGTACCGACATCTCTTCGTCCACGGTGACAACAGGGACGGGTGCTTCCGGGGAGATCCGCTCGGTGTCACCGATCAGGTAGCGGTCGAGCATCACGTCGCCGATCACCGCGACGTGCGCCTTGCGCATGCGCTCCAGCACCAACGTCGCGCGCGCGTGGGGAACCGGCGAGATCGGCTCGGGCATGGCAGGAAGCTAGCCGCTTTGACTGGTGTTCCGGCTATCTTGCGCGCCGATGACGGAGATGATGGTGGTATCGACGCGCGGCACCCTCGATGAATCCGTTCACCATCTTTCGGCGGCCATCGTCGTCGCCGACGGGCGAATCGTGGGATCCGCTGGCAACCCGCGATTGGTGACGTTCTGGCGTTCGGCCGCCAAGCCATTTCAGTTGCTTCCGCTGGTTGCCGATGGTGGCGTGGAGCGGTTCGGACTCGACGCCGCGATGATTGCCATTGCCTGCGGCTCGCACAACGCCGAGTCAATTCATCGCGAAGTGATCGCTCGCTGGCTGGCCGCCATCGGTGCAAGCGAGGCGGACCTGGCGTGCGGCGGCCATCCGTCACTCTGGCCCGCGCTGGCCGACGCGATGGTGCACGACGAGATCCAGCCGACGCCGATCTGGAGCAATTGCTCGGGCAACCACGCCGCGTTGCTGGCGTCGGCGCGGCTTCACGACTGGGGGATTTCGGGTTACGAGGAGCGTTCGCATCCGGTGCAACAGCGTGTGGCCGAGACGATCGCCACGTGGTCCGGCGTGGCGTCCGAGTCGTTGCTGTGGGGAGTCGACGGCTGTACCGCGGCTGCCGTTGCGCTGGAGCTTCGCGCCATGGCGACTGCATATGTGCGCCTGGCCATCAGTCCGGATGCAGCGGCGAGCACCATTCGTAACGCCATGATGTCGGAACCGTACCTCGTCGCGGGGGCGGATCGTCTCGACACGGTGGTGATGCAGGCGTGGCCCGGGCGCATCTTCGCGAAGATCGGTGCCGACGGTGTTTACTCGGCTGCGTTGCCGACACTGGGGCTCGGTCTGGCCTTGAAGATTCACGACGGGCAGATGGCAGCCGCGGAGGTCGCACTGGTCGGCTTGCTCGAAGCCGTCATCCACCGGTTCGGTGGGAGCGAACCCTGGCCGTTCGAACCGCTGGGTCAATGGCGCGAGCCCGCTATCCGGAACACCAGGGGAACCACCACCGGGCGACTCGAGCTGCGCGGCGACGTAACCTGGGCATGACGGGCCCGTTGGATGAAACAACGACAGCATTGGTGGGGCTCGCCGGCGCGATCGCCGCCGGTGACACCGACTCGATCCGTTGCCGTGTTGCGCGGGCCATGTCTGTCCGGGTCCCGGCACTCGCCGTGGATGAACTCATCCTGCAGTCGGTTCTGACGGTTGGTTGGCCGCGAGCACTTGTCGCTGCCGGGATCTGGCGAGAGATGTCCGACACGCCCGCGCCCGCCTCCGATGTCGATGCCGACTACACTCGCCACAACGAGTGGGCACGACTGGGCGAAGTCACCTGCCGAACCATTTACGGCGATCGGTACGAACAGCTGCGCACCAACGTGGGTGCGCTGCATCCCGCACTCGAGAGTTGGATGGTGGTGGAGGGTTACGGCCGAACGCTGGCGCGTCCCGGGCTTTCGCTCGACGTCCGCGAGCTGTGCACCGTGGCGCAGATCGCAGTCCTCGACACGCCGCGCCAACTCCACTCGCATCTGCTCGGTGCACTTCGAGCCGGGGCATCACCGGAGGCCGTGGGCGAAACGCTGGATGCTGTCCGGCAATTCTCGTCGCAGTCCGGTCGTTCGCATGCAGCCGAACTCTGGAAACAGGTACGCGAGCGCTGGAAGGCTGCTCCGTGAGCTTCGTCGATCGCGTGTCAGTCGACGTGTACGCCGGTGGCGGCGGCGACGGCGCCTGTTCTTTCGCACGCTTCAAGTATCGGCCCAAGGGCGGACCGGATGGCGGCGACGGCGGTGATGGCGGCTCGGTCTATGTGCGTGCGGTGCCGAATCTGGCCACGCTGCTTGACTACCAGTACCAGGCCGCGTGGCGCGCGGAGCGGGGCGGGCATGGCAAGGGCAAGTCGATGACGGGCGCGTCGGCTGGCGACGTGATCCTGCCAGTGCCGCCGGGCACCGTGATTGAAGACGAAAACAGCGGCGAGCAGATCGGCGAACTGCTGCGCGCTGGAGAGCAGGTGCTGGTCGCGCGCGGCGGGCGAGGGGGTCGCGGGAATGCCCGCTTCACCAGCGCCACGCATCAGGCACCGCGGGAGTGGGAACCGGGCGGTCAGGGGCAGCACCGTCGGCTGGTGTTCACCCTCAAGCTGATCGCCGACGTCGGCCTGGTCGGCGAGCCGAACGCGGGAAAAAGTACGCTCCTCTCGGTAATCAGTGCCGCCCGTCCGAAGATCGCCGACTATCCGTTCACCACACTGGAGCCGAACCTGGGCGTCGTGGCGCTGCCGGGTTCCCGGACATTCGTTGTCGCCGACATTCCGGGAATCATCGAGGGAGCACATGCAGGAAAGGGGCTTGGTCTCCAGTTCCTGCGCCACGTGGAGCGTACTCGCGTCCTGGCGTATCTGGTGTCGCTCGACAGTGATGACGTCGCCGCGAGCTACGAACGGTTGCGCCGGGAAGTGGCGCGGTACAGCGAGGCGCTGGCGAGCAGGCGGCACCTGGTGATCATCACCAAGCGCGACCTGCTTCCTGAGGGAGCCGCGCTTCCCGCGATCGACGCCAGCGAGGCGCTCGGCGTGGTCACCATCTCGAGCGCGTCAGGTGATGGCATCGCCGAGCTCAAGGAGTTGCTCTGGCGGACGGTGCAGGAGGTTCGTGCGATGGAAGGGGAGAGCGATGCAGCCGAAGCCGACCGAGACGAGCTCTGGAGGGCCATCGATCAGGCCGAGTGATGCCGATGAACGGCTCGCGTATATCGCTCTGGCGCTGATCCCGGGGGTCGGCGCCCACACCCTCGGCGCGCTGCTCTCTTTTTTTGGTACCGCGCGCGCTGTCCTCTCCGCGCCGCCCGCGTCCCTTCGTCAATCGGTCCGCCTGACTCCAGAGATTGCCGGCGCCGTGTCGACGATTCGGCTCGAACCGGTCGAGCGCCTCGTAGCGAACCAGCGAGAGCAGGGATCCTCGGTACACACGCCGGCCGATCCGGAATTCCCCGCCATGCTGCGCTCGATTCCCGACCCGCCGGTTCTCCTCTGGAGTCGCGGCAATGTTGAGGTGCTGCAAGATCCCGCAGTGGCGATCGTGGGCAGTCGGGATCACACGGCGTATGGGGCGGAGATCGCGGCGATGATCGGTCGCCGAGCGGCTCTCGCCGGAATCGTGGTCGTGAGCGGGATGGCGCGCGGGCTTGATGCCGTGGCGCACGCCGCCGCTCTCGACGCCGGGCGTCCGACCATCGGTGTGATCGCCAACGGCGTGGACATCGTCTATCCGGTATCCAATACGTTGCTCTATGATCGCGTGTACATGGAAGGTCTGGTGCTCTCCGAGCATCCACCGGGCGAGCACGCTTTTCCGGGAGCCTTTCCGCGCCGGAATCGCCTGGTCAGCGGTCTGGCGCGGGCGCTGGTGGTGGTCGAGGCCGCGGACGGTTCGGGCACGATGTTGACGGTCACCTCGGCGCTGGAACAGGGGCGTGACGTCTTCGCCGTTCCCGGACCCATCACCAGTCCCACGTCGCGCGGCACCAACCGCCTGATTCGCGACGGCGCCACGCCGCTTCTCGAGATCGAGCAGCTGCTTTCGCTCTATGGAGTTGCGCCGTCGCCGCCGTCCTCGACGAATGCGCCGCCGTGCACGCTGTCACCGACGGAAGCCACCGTGTTCGATGCGCTCTCCGAGGGCGGCCGGCATGTCGACGAGCTCGCGCTGGGTACCGGCCTCCCGGTCGGGACGCTATTGGGCACGCTGCTCGGCCTGGAACTCGGCGGCCTGGCGGAACAGTTGCCAGGAAACCACTACCGGCGCGGGCGCCGCTAGCGGGTTCGGGCGGCCGCGCCGGTATCATTCCGCGGTGCACCTCTACGTTCATGTTCCGTTCTGCGGCCGCCGCTGTTCGTACTGCGACTTCGCGATAGCGGTCCGGCGCGAGACACCGCACCGCGAGTTCGTCGTCGCCGTCCTCGATGAGTGGCGTGGGCGGTCAGCAGCGTGGCGGCCGGCGACCGCGATTGACACGCTCTACTTCGGCGGCGGGACGCCGTCGCGGCTCGCACCAGGTGCAATCGGCGAGCTGATTCGCTCGTTCAGTGCCGACGTGCCGCTGGCGGCGGACGCCGAGGTGACACTGGAGGTCAATCCCGACGACGTCACTGACGAACGCGCTGCAATGTGGTTGGCAGCCGGCATCAACCGCGTCTCGATTGGAGTGCAGAGCCACGATCCATCGGTGCTCGTGTGGATGCACCGAACGCATGAGCCCCAACAGGTACCGGCGGCCATGCGGACTCTGCGTGCTGCAGGATTCCGGAATGTGTCGATGGACGTGATCTTCGGGCTTCCCACAGCACTGTCGCGGGACTGGGCCGACGATCTCGATCGCACGCTGGCATTCGATCCGCAGCATATCTCACTCTACGGCTTGACAATCGAGCCGCACACGCCGCTGGCCCATTGGACCCGGCGTGGCGTGACGCAGAGCATCCCTGACGATCAGTACGCCGCTGA
>JBOHRY010000268.1:0-3691 GCA_050732955.1 Gemmatimonadales bacterium
GCCGAAACCGGTGCCGCCGACCACGGCTGCAGCCTTGCACCAGACGCTGTGACCGAGGACCGCGCCGTCATAGATCATCACGTGAGAATCGAGACGGACGTCGTTGCCCAGTGTTACGCCGTCTCCCACCACGACGTGACTGGCGATCCGCACGCGGTCACCGATCCGCACCCCGGAGCCGATGACGCTGAACGCTCCGATCGATACGTCGGCTCCGAGGGATATACCTGCTCCGATCTGGGCGGTGGGCGCGATGCCGGGCGTTGCCGGCGGGATGGGATGCAGCGCTCGCGCGACGAGCGCCATTGCAGCGGACGGATCCGCTACAACGATTCGAGTCGCCGGGCCGGCTCCGCCTACCATGGCCTCGGACACCAGGACGGCACCCGCGCGACTGGCGGCCAGCGCGCCGGCGTAGCGATGGCCGGTGCAGACGGTGAGTTCGCCCGGTCCCGCGCGATCGAGCGAACGCACTCCGGAGAGCAGCACGTCACCCGGACCGGACAAGCGGCCGCCGACCAGGGCGGCGACCGCCTGCGCCGTCATCGGTGTGGCCACCGCGTTGCTCAGGGATTCTTTGGAGGAGTGGCGCCTGTCGGCTTGATTCCCGGTGGCTTGGCGGCCGGAGTGGTCGGACCGTCGCCCGCCGCCTTGAGCCGGTCGATCACCCGTTGCGTGAGGTCGATCGACTTGTCGATCGAGGCGATACCGCTGCCTTGGGCGTTGGCATCGAGGATGATCGCGCAGCCGTACTCCGCTCGCATTCCATCGATCATGTCCTGGACCCGTTGCTCGATCGGGGCGATCAACTCCTGCCGGCGTGTGCTCAACTTCTGCTCCAGCTCCGTCGTGTGCTGCTGCAGCTGGGCATACTGATCCTGCAGCTTTCGCTGTTCGGCGGTCTTTTGCGTGGCGGAGAGCAGTGCGGACTTGTCCTGGAAGTTTGCGCCGGCCGAGTCGAGGGCGCCCTGCAGCTTGCTGATTTCGAGCTTGTAGGCGTCCTGATCCTTGACCAGGAGGGACTCGGCCTGGAGGTATTTCGGCATGCTGTTGAGGATCATCGCGCCCTGCACGATGGCGACCTTGCTGGTCGCACACGGTGAGCTCTGCGCTCGCGCAGCGGCGGGCACCACCAGCAGTGCGGCAGCGGTCAACAGTCCAGCGTCTCGACGCGTCATCATGCAATCCTTGCGGTAACAGGTGGTGGTGGCCGTGATGGCCGGTTAGAAGAAATTGCCCAGCCGGAAATGCAGTTTCCACCCGGGCGCCGGATGGCCGAGGAGATCGGTCCGGTCGAGGCCATACGCCAGATCGACGCCGATCGGACCCAGGGGAGAAACGACCGCCGCACCGATGCCGACGCCACGAAAGAGGCGGGTCGGGTTGTACTGCTCGACGTTCCGGTAGACGTTGCCCGCATCGAAGAACAGGTCCACGTAAATCGATTGCGACAGGCGGGCACCAGCCTCGGTGGTAAAGGCTGCGTACGACTTTCCGAACGACTGCTGCGAGGCGCTCTGCGAAGAGGCTTGCGGGTTGAACCCGCTCGGCGTGATCGAGAACTCGTCATAGCCGCGCAGCGGTATGCCATACTGCACGCCGCCCATGCTGTAGAGCTCGGTGAAGAAGTTGCCGGTGTTCCCGAAGATGAATCCGGACTTGGCCGTCAACCCGAGCGTGAACTGGACGCCGCCTCCGATGGTACCGCGCTTGGCCCCGACCGTTCCGAGCGGAGTAAACCACCGGGTATCGATATTGACCTTCTGGTAGTTGCCGTCGCCACCCAGCGGGCCGCCATTCTGTTCGGTGCTGATCGTGACCATGTTGCCGGCGACCGGGAACGGAAGCCCGACGCGGGTGTCGCGGACGAAGGTCAGCCCCAGCGTCGACCGCGTACACGGCGCGCACTGGAATGCCGATTGAAGGTCCACGGACCCGTTGGAATATCTGACGTGCTGCAGGCCGTAACTCGCGAAGACCCGGGAGTAGCGCGAGCCGAGAAACGGCATGCCGACCTGCAACGAGGCGCCGGTCGAGTTCTGCTGCCCCAGATCGCCGACGATGTAGCGCAGCCGCGAGTCGTACACCGTGGCGGTGCCGGAGAGCCTCGAGTCGAACAGCGTGGGATCGGTGTAGCTCAACTGGAAGTCAGTGATGTTCTGGCCGAATTGCCATTGCAGCTTGCCGTGCTTCCCGCGGCCGAAAAGGTTCGGTTCTTCCAGGCCGAGGAATCCGCCGAGACCGGTGCCCTGCCCCACCGACGCGCCGAAGTTGATGTTGCCGGTGTGCTTTTCGACCACCCGGAAGATGACGTCAACGTCGACGCCGTTCGCTGCGGGTTTGACATCCGGCACCGGCATCGGCTGCTGGAAGAAGCCCAGGTTGGCGATGTTCTGGTACGACCGGATCAGTCGCTCGCGATTGAAGAGTTCGCCGGGAAGGAGCACGATCGCTTCCCGGATGATGCGCTCGTGGGTTACCTCGTTGCCGAGAATCTCGATCTTGTTGATCGTCGCCGGCTGCCCTTCGACCACTCGCCAGCGCAGATCGAGCACCGCCGTGCCATCGGCGAGCGTGCGATGTGACTGTTCAGCGGTCACCACCTCGCCGTTGATATAACCATTGTTGGCGTAGAGCTCGTTGGCCTTGGTCGTGGCATTTTCCCAGGCAGTGCGGTCGAAGGCTCCGCCGATGGTTTTGCCGCTGCCGATCTGATCGGGCGGCGCGAAGGGAATCAGTGACCCAAGTTCCTCGGTCGAGAAGCGGCGATTTCCCACGATGCTGATCGTGCCGATCTGGTAGACCTGGCCCTCTTCGACGGCCAGCCGCAGAATCGCCTTCCCGGTCTTCTCGTCCGGGATGAGCGTGTCCTTCACGACCTGCATGTCGATGAGGCCGTGCTGTCCATACCAGGCGGGAAGATGGTCGCGGATATCCCGGTCGAGCTTGCGCTCGTCGTACGACCCGGAGCGAAACCAGAGAAATCCCTCGGGTTTGCTGTCCATCACCTTGACGAGCTGCGCGTCGCTGAACCGGGAATTGCCCTCCACCTCGACCTGCGAGATCGTGACGCGGCTCCCCTCCGTTACCGCGAACGTGAGCCGGACGCCGTCCTTCACCGCGGTCTCGGTCACATCGGTGTGCGCCGAGTAGTAGCCGGACTTGTGGTAGGCGGAGTCGATCTGATAACGGACATGCGCGACGGCGGCCCGGTCGATCGGACGGGCCTTCGCCAGGCGCGCCAGGTCGTCGATATCATGGCGGGGGAGCTTGGCCACCCCCGTGACAGTCCAATCCAGCAGCAGCGGACGTTCCTTCACGACGATCGTGACGATGAACTTGCCGCTGACCGACCCCGTCCTGACGCGGACGTCGTCGAACTGCCCGGTGTTGTAGAGGTTGTCGATCACCTTCTGCACGTCCCGGTAGGTGGGATTCGAGTGCAGCAGAAGGCCTGACACCAGGATGATCTGGTCGGCCGAGTTACGCGAATTCCCTTCGACGGCAATGCTGTCGACGGCCGGCGCGACGCCGGACGTCGGCGTCTGGGCGGCCAGGGGCGCCGCCATCGCGCCGAGACAGACGACCCAATACGCGGTGGCCGCGGCAGTCCGGCGCACCGTTTTAGATGGTGCGGACATTATCAGGCGAGGCTGCCCGTCAGCGCTCGAAACACCAGCTTGTCCTTGTC